>JAQWNP010000008.1 GCA_029268515.1 Phycisphaerales bacterium
AGAAGTGCCAGGAAAATCTGACTATGAACGTCTGCTTTCCGAAAAGAATCAACATGATGCTGAAGAGCAAGTAAGAATAGAAGCAGTGCGTCGAGAGCGTGAAGAAATACAGGCTCGTGTAAACCAGTATCAAGAAGAACGTAGAAAAGAAAGTGAGCAACAATCTAGCAGTAAAGAAACAAAAGCGCTGAAGTGGCACGAGGAAATAAACAAGTGGATAGTAAGTAATCTATCTTTATTAAATGCTTATGCCTTTTTCATTATCTGGATATTCGGAACGATATTGTTCACGGCAACATATGCTCAGATGGGGGCGGAACCGTTTGTCGCTTTTCTGATTGGGTTTGGTATTTGTGCCTTGCTTGGGTTCATTTACTGCGGTGTATTTGCAATCATCTTGTCTATTTGTAAAGATTTGTCGCGTATTGCTGATTCTGCAGAAAAGCGATTGTTGTTTGACGCGGAAGGCGAAACGACTTCAGAGCGTCCGTGAGGTTTGAGCCACCTCGTAAGAAACGAATTCAACGAATAACCCCTCTGCACATCGCAGGGGGGTTGTTCTTTAGTTGCATCAACAGCGCACGAACTATCAACCGCCAAAACTTCGGGTAGTAAAATCGGGTAGTAAAGTAGGTATGCGTGGTTTCGACGAAGCGCGCATCGTCGTAACTAGTTGACACACAAAGCAAAGCGAGTGAAGGGGATCGAACCCTCGACATTCAGCTTGGGAAGCTGACGCTCTACCGCTGAGCTACACCCGCTTTCGAATCACACGGTCTAGCTTAGTCTAGCATTTGTCCATCTGAGAGGTGCCAGAGACGGCCCATGACGCGGCGCGGTCAGCGGTTAGAATATCGAGCATGAATAATACAAACCTTGCCGTCCTTAAACTGTTCGTCATTGTCTGCCTGTTTGCTGGTTCAACGCATTTGCTTTTCGCTGAAGCGGTGTCTACCTCAGCGTTCGATTCGGCAGCGCCTCCACCAGCGACTGACCTGATGAATGATCTCGTCAATAACTATGATCCCTGCGCTGGTAGTCCGGCGCCGGCAGTCTGCCGTTGCGCACTGGAATTTCCACCAGTGACCTATGACACAAAAGTTGACTTTGTACTCAATACCAACAGTGAAGGTCAGTATGACCTTGCCACTGGTCGCACACTGATGAACTTGGTTCGAGCAGTTGCTGTCGCATCAGCACCAGCGGCGCCAGCAAAGGGTGAGCCAGTGATCAAGCTCTACGCCAACCCACCAGCAACACCAGATGCCATGGGAAAACTTCAGAAAGTGGTGAAGAGCAATCCCAACTTCAGAGACGCCAAGCTCGTCAAAACGATGATGCTGCCACGAGACTTTGGTAGCGCGCCTGACCGACTCTTTGGGGGGCTCTGGTGGCTCGACAAAGAACAAATGCTGGTGGTGATCTACCGTGGAACCCAGACGCCGTTTGAGTGGTACCTTGATCTTCAAGGCGGTTCGTATCGTAAGATTTCGGATTCCTTTAATGTGGCCAATGGGTTTGGTGCTGCGTATCAATTCTGCCAAGGTGATTTGCTAGAGGCAATTGAGACTTACAAGCCAAAGAACGTGTTCATCGGAGGGCACTCACTTGGAGGTGCAGTTGCGGGTATGACGGCGCTCGATCTGCATCAGCGTTCGAAAGCGGCAGGTCATCCATACCAAGTTCATGCGATCACTTTTGGCCAGCCCCGTACCTTTGAGCCCAAGGCCGCTGATCTCGCTAACGCTGCTATTAAGTCAGGTGAGCTTGAGTTATGGCGGGTGGTGAATATGCCTGATCCAGTACCTGCTGTGCCGCCTGCAGCAGTCGGTGCAAAAAGCGCTAAATTCAAGCACACCCGTTGGCTTGTGATGTATGACGATGATGTCTCAGCCGAATCTGGCCGTAGTGTGGCATGGAACCATCACTATTACTACGACGGCTATTTCAAACCAGATGCCATTGGAATGGCTCATTGGCCAGCAGATTGAGTCGAGCATTCTCAAACAAATAAGACAGGAACGACTTGATTAATCATCGCTGTGAGGTGTGATGGAAATTGAGCCATGTGATTTCGTTCCGCCATCACTCCGGCAGGTGATTTTTAACTCAGGCTGCTGAACGCCTTGTGGCAGATTAATCACATAGACGTTCTTGTCGTTTTTTGTACCAGTGAAACCTGAATGCTGATCACGACCAACAAGTTGGCCAGTCTGACCATCAACCAACTGAACATCATTAATGCGCAATCCGTGCTGCCCTTTGGTCCACGAGAAAGTAACGTCCCACAGACCAGCAGGCATGTGGTCAGGCATGTCTTCGATGGTCCAAGTACTTCCTTGTTTTGTGCAGTGTTTGGGTTGCCAGCCAAAGAGTAAAGAAGGTGGTGCATAAAACTGAAGGTACCAGCGTTTGCCCGCATTGCCGGCAATGCCATCAGGATCAAGTTGCCAAGCTTGCTTAAATGCGGCAGCTGCTTTGGTGTCCGATCCCTCTGTTTTTCGGTGGACGGCGCCGATTGCAACTTGGAGCCACGCTCTTTGTGAATCGTTGTAGACGTCATCAGCCAGCATGGTGTGCAGTCGATCTAAGGCTTGTTGCGAGCGTCCTTCTTTGGCATCTTTCGTTGCCTGCGCAATAAGGTGATGCCATTGAGGCATCTCAAGCCTGCGACGGCGCCCTGAATCATCTTGAGAATCAATTTCAGCAAGGCGTTCAATGAACTTATTTTGCCTATCTAAAGGCAAATCAAAAACAGCGTAGATTGCTGTTGCCTCGCTATCTGGATCATTCTCACGTCGCGCCTCTTCGATGCGCTGTTGTAATACTTGGTACTGCGTTGCAGCTTGGGCAAGCTCCAGCAGCGCTGACTGTGCTTGTTCAGGGCGGCGCGGTAGGGTTTCGCCCTGACGAGCGCCAAGCACTTCGCCGTTGGGCGAAAAGGCAATGATTGCTGGGTAGGTAACGAGCCCTTGTTTTTTCCAGCCCTTATGTAACGCATCGAAGTTCGTTTGCTGCTGCTCTGTCGGTGCTTGCAGGACATCAATGTCAGTAAGCACCAAGTCAGAATGACGGAGCATGTCATCTGTCGCTGGCGTGGACCACATGTCGGCATTCAATTTTCGCCCAAGGCCATTCCAGTCGCTCCCATGTACATAGACAATAAAGGGTACCTGGCGTTGGGCTGCAGTGTCTGATGCTGCTGCATAACCAGCGACTCGTTGAGGACCAATACCATCAGCGATAAAAGCGAGCGCCGTAATGAGAATGGTTGTGATCAACTGGTACGCTTCCCATAGATAAGGACCCGTGGAAAGTGCATGCACTTTCCATCTCTTTCGACTCGAATAAAGCGTCCGCGAGGCTTGGTGTCAGATAGATCAACGCGATACCAAAGATGGGCACCTTCAAGCGTCGCGACTTGTTCCCATTCAATACCGTCACGACTCACGAGAATCCGAGCGTCTTTGGCCCGATGTTGCTGACCTCTCCGCCCCTCAAGAATAATGCCCTCGATCTCGCCAAAGTGGGGCAGTTCAATTTCGAACCAAGGCTGGTCACCAACTTGAGTATGAAACTGACCGCCACGTTCTTCGAGTACACCCCAGTGTTGCTCGGGAGAATCCCAACGGTTGCCAGGTTCCCAAATGCGTAGAGCACCACCTTGGCTCAGCAGTCTTCCTTGGAACGGTTCGATACCTGACTCAGCAAGGCTTGTTCGAGGTTCGTGAAGCCGAGATGCAGCTCGACCAATGCGCTGAAAGGTCTCTAAGTCGTTAGCTTCAGCAGCAGCTGGAAGCATTGTTCGTGCTAACTGACGAAGTGCGGCATCTTGCCCATCACCAGCGCTGTTGGCCTCACCAAGAAGCACACGTTCAAACATGGCGTTGCCATCGGGATCGTCTTTGAGCTTGTTCATCGCCCAAGCAATATACGGAGCGCCTAGATCAGGTGAGTCGATGAGGTTTCGCAGCGTCATTATTAGAAACTGCTGTTGCTCACGCGGATCTCCAGCGTTTTTCAACATCCAGTCGAGCGCGGGCTCAATGTTCCATCGCACTGGTCCCCAGTCTTGTACGTTGCGGAGGTATCTTCCAAGGTATGCAATACGCTTGTTCGCTGGCATGCCTTTGAAGAGCTCTGGATAGATATATTGTTTCGATAAAGCCCAGACAGGCTCAGGATGGGCTGGTAGCAGCTGGTTGTGAAGCTTTGTCATGGTTCGTTCCCACCAGCGTCGATCCATTTGGTGGTCAAGGCCGAATTGTAGATAGTCGCGCCAGAGCCCCTCATCAAGATGATTTCGGTCGAGCGCTCGTAGATAAGCTACTTCGGCTTGCTGCGTAGAACCTTGTTGATCATGCCAATGGGCAAGACGTTTTTGATCACTGGCTTGTTGATGGTTAGTTGTACGTTCGAATGCACGCTGTACAAGCACATGGCTCGCCCAGTTTGGGCGCTGTAGTGATGAATGGAGGGAACGCTTCCAACTTAGTGAATAGGCAGGTGTCCATTGGCCTGGTGCCGTTTGCACGGCATAGGCGCAGTGCCCAGGCTCGCCCATCGTGAATGCTGGTATTCCATTGGCGATTGCCGCGGAGGCGCCAGTGTTTGAAAGAGCGCCACAGACTCCACCAACCTCGATGGCCATTTCTGGATCACATCGAAAGGATTCACGAAAAGGGTGATAGTAAAGCCAGCCTTGAACGGTGTCGTCAAAGCAATTGAACCCACGGTATGGCGCTTGCCAGCAGGCGCGCACATATTCAGAACGAGGCCAGCAAATTCGTTCTCTGAGAAATTCGAGTGCCTCGACTGCTGTGTAAGAGGGGTATTGGGCGCCACGTGCGAGAAAGCGCCGCTCCCACGTTGCGAGGTCTGGGTAACAGTTATTGAGAAGCCCGTCCTTAAAGTGATCTCTGAAGTAGTGATATCGATCGCGCATCCAAGAATCATCAAGTCGGTCCTTGCGTAACTCTAAAGCGCAAGCGGTTGCCATAGAACGATCGACCGACCGATTGGCAAGATCTGGATCTTCATTCCAAAGTTGAGCCAAGAATGTCAGTGTGCGTGGGCCATTCTCAATAGGGCCGCTATCGAGCAACTCTCGCATCCACGCTTCATGAGCATAAAGCGTCTTTAAAAAATCAGCTAACTCTGGTCGGTTGGCAGCTTGCTCAAAAATTGATGGTCCCGCATGCTCTTGAATCTGCCAGACAAGCAGTTCATCTGGGTTGGGCGTGATAGCAGAAACAGACGCAGCTATATTCAGATAGAAAACAGTGAACGTTACATTGATGAGCTGCGTGAGTTTCATAGTGACCCTTTGGCATAGTCACTGATTATTGTTTCCGCACCCTAGATGATGCGCACTGAGTCACTCTTCATGATTTCTTTTTTGCCTTGGCTTTTACAATTCGATCAGCAGCGGGTGTTTTGAGATTGCTAGCAAGTCCAATATAAGACATTGACTTGATCAAAAGCCAAGTTGCATCAAACTGCCACCAAGCAAGACCATGCCGCGCTGACGTAGGAAATGCATGATGGTTATTATGCCAACCTTCACCGAATGAGAAGATACCAACCAGTGGATTGTTTCGACTGTGATCATGACTTTCAAAAGGCTGCGTTCCCCAGATGTGGCACACTGAATTGACTGACCAGGTCAGGTGATGCTCTACAAAGACACGAACCAGTCCACCCCACAAAAATCCAGTCAAAGCGCCGAGCCAGGTGCCCGTAATCACACCACCTAGCACAGTGGGAATCAGCATGCTTAAGAAAGCCCACACTGGAAACAGTCTTGAAACCATGCGTAGATCCGGATCTGCCTTGAGATCAGGGATGTAGCGAGGTTGATCAGGTTGCTCAAGTCGGAAAAGCCAACCGAAGTGTGAGTAGATAAAGCGACCTATCGGTCCACCTTTGCCAACATGTGGTGAGTGAGGATCATGTTCTAGATCACTATATTGGTGGTGTTGTCGATGCACTGCACACCACCAGAAAAGATCGCCTTGCACAGCCATCGATCCTGTAATACCAAGCGTGATCTTGAGCCAGCGTGGACAGTCAAAGGACTTATGTGTGAAGTAGCGATGAAAGCCGATTGTGATTCCTAGGCCAGTCAAGATATACATTCCGACCAAGAGTGAAAGATCGAGTACACCGAAACCATTGCCCCAGGCAAGCCACATCACCGCAATCAGCGCAAGTGGCGGCAGAATGACAGAGATCAGGACAATCGTTCTCGCGCCGCGCCGTACAGGTGCATGGGGTTGAGGTTCGGGGGCAGTTTTAGTGGCTGAAATCTGGTCGGTTGAAACAGAACTGGACATCGAAATCGGGCTCCAAGAAAGCTGGTATGTACCAATCGCAGCCGTGGGTTTGACACGGGTCACTTTTCGCAGCTGCAAGTAGGTAAATGCTAGCCATATCCGAGCGGTAATGTGGATCTTCTTACAAGATCTGAGGCAGAACCTGCGTCTCAGCGCTATTGGCTTGGCAGAGAATCCGAGTGGTGCTTTGGTGGCCTTATACTGGGCACCTCTTGAAACCTGTTTCTTAGGAGGCCCCCAAATGCCCATTAAGCTATTTATCGCTCTGAGCCTTATATTTTCATTGCTAGATCAAGTTCACGCGGCGGCGGACGATGTTTCTGGGCCATCCAAGTCGATCCGATCACTTCTAGGGCAGCCTAAAGGGGCGAGTGAGCTAGGGATTCTTTCGATTCCTGCGGATGCAAACCGTTTTCAAAAATTTGGCTTCACTAAATACACACAGATCTTTGCGCCCAATGGAAAACCCATTCGAATCATCGCTCAAGCTGATGTGCCAGATATTGCAGTGGCTCGGGCCAGAAATTTGCTTCAGTTCTTTCTGACTGATGTGCCAGGATCAAAATACGGGGCTGACAAGTCGATGGTTGCAAATGCCATGGCTGAGAATGAAGCCATGTTGATGATGCCAACTGGTGCGCATCAGGAGGGCCAAGAGCCAGACATTCCAGCTCAAGGACTTTTTGAAAGTGAAACTCCAATTGATGGCTCTCACTGGTATTTGACCAATGACTGGGCGCATCGTGATGCTGGCTTTGAAGAGATATTCCATCTGGTCCATGACACTGGCATTGGTACATACATGCCCGGTGCACTACCGGACTATCAAAGCGAACTAGATATTGAAGCAAGAAAATCCATTCGTGATGGTCGCTGGGGTATTCCCATCGATCCGAGCGTAGCTGAATGGCTTCAGGAGTTAGAAGAAGAAGGCTCTTTAGCTCAAGAGTACATCGCCTCAGTTATTGACACCTACTATGGCCTATGGGCCGCATGGGATGAATCACCTGGAGGTATGTGGGGTATTTACACCGCAAAGACACGAGAAGAATTGGCTACCAAGGATCCGCGAGGACAAGCGCTTGTTGAAGCCTTTCTGCCACCAATGATGAATGGCTACGAGGCCCTTATTGATCCGTCGTTTGAGGGTGAATTTAAGTTGAGCTTTGATCCAGCTCACACATATACACATAAATCTCGTTATTACGTCGATGCGACGCTAACGGGCGCTCTCAATAGCAATCTCACTGGAAACAAAGAGAATAATGTGCTGCGTGGTAATCATGGCAATAACGCGCTACGTGGTGGTCAAGGGACCGACGTTGCAGTATTCCAAGGGGCGCAGAATGAATACACGCTGACGCTGAGTGGCGAGATCTTGATCGTGATTGATCAGGTCGAAAATCGTGATGGGAAAGACCGACTTCTAGAAATAGAAGTACTTCGATTCTCAGATGGTGATATCAGTTGCCCTGAACTCTAGTGGGCTCATTTGGCCCATGCGAGGCTGAGCTGGTAGCGATAAAGCCTGCTTTGTACTGGCGAGGTATCGCACAAACTACCTAGATTGCCAGGGCTGCATGACCAGTGTAACCAGACTCAGGCGATCGTTTCTTGTCGTATTGCTCGATTGGCACTTGATCAGAAGGCCGAACAACCGACTTGTTTGAGCAGAGACGTGGTTTGAATTTGATACTTCATAACCCAGCCGCGTTTACGAGGAGTTCAGTGACAGCTTGGGTGACTTTTTGGAACACTGCGCGCAGGTATTTCGGATCTGGAATGGCTCTGGATAACCGCATGAAGCCGCAGCTGGGAGCATGCTACTCGCACGCAGTGTTGTTCAACAAAGTCAATGGGGGCATAAAGACTGCCGCTTGGAGAATTAGGAATGAGATTAGCCAAATGGAATGGAAATAGAGACGCTCATCTTCGAGCACTGCTTGGATCTCTGATTGCAATGCTTTTGTTGGTTGGCGCTACAAATCGGACATACGCGCAGACCGTAGAGCCACTTGCGTTAAAGCAAGACTCACTACTCATCGAAGCTTGCAGAAATCCGGAAGTTGATCCACGCATGGTTCTCGGTCTGCTGGCCCAGGGTGCAACAGCTACAATTCCCGATGAGACCGGTAAGACAGCTCTTGATTATGCGCGTTCCAACCGACGTTTGCGCAGTAGCCCCGCATACAAAAAACTAAGCGCTCAGGCGGTTGATGACTCTGTAGATCGTGTGGTTAGCATTATCGATTTTGAGCCGACCAACAACAATTGGGATCTCATTTTTGCAGTCAGCCTGAGTGGTTTTGTGATAGTGGTCGCGCTTCTTTCTTCTTGGAAGCGATAGAGACATACAGCACTTAGTAAACCCGGTTAGACTCTGCTTATGTTCAGAAATCTGAGACTGTCATCTGTCATTTCTTTTTCATGGTTTATGGGGTTTATATTAATATGACTTCGGCCATACGTATGGCAGTGCTCGGACGTGCGCAAGATGGTGGCGTTCCACATATTGGTTGTCATCGAAGATGTTGTAAACAGGCACGACTCGAAAATCATGTCGAGCTTCCAGCATGCCTTGGCATATGGAATCGTGTGACCGGTGCTCGCGTCTTGATTGAGGCAACGCCAGCAATCACTACGCAGGTTGCATTGCTCAATGGAATTGCCAATGTGCCATCCGATCAGTCAAACATTGTAGACGCCATATGTGTTACTCATGCTCATCTCGGTCATTACACCGGTTTGATGTATTTGGGGCGCGAAGCAATTGGCAGCAGTCAACTACCGGTTTATGTGACTCAAACAATGGCACAATTTCTTGCAGACAATGAACCGTGGGCTCAACTGATCGCAGGATCATTTATAACACCGAGAATCATTGAGCCCGAAAAATCATTTAGTCCGATTGATCAAGTGAATATTGAGGCGATCGTGGTGCCGCATAGAGATGAGTCAAGTGATACCGTTGCGTTTAAAATCAGTGGCCCTGATCGAACTTGTCTATTTTGCCCCGACATAGATTCTTGGCCGGTCGATAGCCGACTTATGCATCTTCTGTTTGATGATGTTGACATTGCCTATGTTGATGGGACGTTCTTTGATGACAAAGAACTGCCCGGACGTAATCTTGATCTAATTCCTCATCCAAGAATGATTCAAACCATGGATCAATTGAAGCATATTGCAATTTCGAAACCCGGGATGATTCGATTTATTCACTTAAATCACACCAACCCAGCGCTCCATGACCCGGTGACTGTGCGTGAGATTGAAGCTCGTGGTTTTAGCGTTGCTTATCCAGGGGAGAATCAGCTACTTTAGTATGGTGCTCGCGAACGTTTTCGGTGCTTGGGAATTACCCATTCATCAGTGATCGTACGGTTCATTAAAGAGCGAGGGTGAGCGCTCGTGAAGAATAGGCCCGAAGTCGTAGGGGGCGAGCAGATCATCGGGTACGACCTCGGCAAATCTGGCTGCGTACTGGATCAGTTTGATCTCTGGCTCTAAGCTCGCATCAGTCTTAGGATTGAGAAGGATCACCAGACCACCCTTGAACTCGATCGAGTGGTCGGTGTTGCCTTGCATAATGTATGAAAGGGTCTTCTGGCTCAGCCGATCGTAGGCTTCCTTAGGATTGTCCGCCCTAACCGTCCATTTATTGTTGAAGTCACTTGATTCGAAGTTGACTCTTTTCATGGTCCCAGGAATGGACAATCTGTCGGCCATGTGATGGGGGTGAATGACCATATCAGGACAGTCCACGCCCGTATCGAAAAAGAGGAACACACCCTGGTGATCTGCGCCCCCTCCATGGGAAGTTCTGTGGATGCATGCGCCGCGCTCGTCGACGCGGCGGGTCATGAATTCGGACTTTCGTGCCTGGTGCCAGTAAATAAAGGAGTGCTTGAGGTCGTCAGCGCTGTTGAGGTACTTGTGTAGATTGGGTTTTCGATGCTTGTAGGACCAGCCTCGCTTTTTCGCCCAGTGCTGCTTCTTCCAGCGCTCTATGTGGCTCATGTAACCAGCTAGGTAGCCCCATAAGCCTCCGATTGGAATGCCTATGATGCTCCCAAGCACAGTCAACCATGGCCTGCTCGTGTCGAAGACCCAATTCCCCATGCAAGAGTTTAAGAGGAGAGCTCCAATCACAGCGCCGATCACTGCCCACGGGATCAACTCAGGGTGAAAACTCGCTCCCTTGTTAAAGGGCCAGTCTGGGACTGCCTCGGCCACCGCTTTGGCAACAGATTTTTTTCGGGTGTTGTCTTCCGTCATATCTCATCCAGCGTTACTTCACATATCAGCCTTACGTGAACGAGCGAGAGCACTCTCGCTTTAACTGTGCTCACACGGCGAAAACTTTGAATTGCTGAGACATGCCTTGGTTTCTAGTACGAACATGCTTCAACTAAGCACCCGATGCTCCGAAGTCAACGTTAACGGGCTTAGAGGCGCCTTCTTCTGCTTTGAAGAACTCAAATTCATTACCCTTGAATGAGCCCATCGATGCAATGATGCTGCTTGGGAACATCTGCACACCGTTTTGGAAGTCACGTGTATTGGCGTTGTAGAATCGACGCGAGCGTGCAATCCGGGTTTCAGTTTCCGAAAGCTCGCCCTGCAACTGCAAGAAGTTTTGGTTCGCTTTTAGATCAGGATAAGCTTCCATCTTGGCAATGAGATTAGTAGATGCTTTGCCAAGTGCATCTTCAACCTTGGCGCGTTCAGCAGGGCTCTTGCTTTTGTCAGCAACGGCTTCGTTGCGAAGTCGCGTCACTTCTTCTAGCGTACTTTTTTCATGTTCCGCATAACCCTTCACTGTTTGGATGAGGTTGGGAATTAAGTCATGCCTTCGCTGTAGTTCAGTGTCAATATCTGACCATGATTCTTTGCAAGACTGACGGAGGCGGACGAGCTTGTTGTACATAATGATTGCCCAAAGTATGAGCAACAAGATGATCCCGGCACAAATAATTGCGACGATGACTCCGCCAGAAAGAGCAAGCACTGATGGGATAGATGAAGCAAGCATTGGCGCTCTCTCCTGTAAAAGAATTGACGCTGTGGAGGAATAAGTCTACTTCTAAAGATAAAGCTCTGTTAAGATTCTGCAAGCCTCACTATGCCATGCGCTAGATAAAAGAAGTTCTTAACTCCCAAGCCTGAGGCCGCAGAGACGTAAATGACACATTCACGTGCAGTTATATATATGTCGGTCGGAGCTCTGTTTTTTGCCCTTACGGGGGAGTTTGTCCATGGCTTAAGTGACTCGATTTCATGGCAAACCGCTCTACTTGCTCGAGGTGGATTTGGCTTAATGGTGGCCTTGGTCATAGCGCATCGAGAACTAAGGAATTTCCCGCTTTGGCATCGTGGATCGTGGCTGCGTAGTATTGGCGGCACTTTTTATCTGGCACTTCTGTATTACACAATACAGCACATGCCACCAGCAGAAGCTCTAGCTATTACAAATACGCGGCCGCTCTGGATTGCAATCTTGTCATTTGTGTTTCTAAGGCTTGCACTGAAATGGCAATTTTGGCCGGCAGTTCTGTCAGCATTTATTGGATCACTGCTCTTATCTGGCTTAACACTTAGTTCACAGATGGGCTTAGTCTGGATCGCGTTTGTTGCAGCAGGATGTGGTTCGTTGGGCTACTTTGCTATTGACTACTGTAGAGATATTTCGGCGCCTGTTGTCGTTGTGCATATGTCTTTGGGCTTGTTTATTGGTGGACTCATTTTAGTTCTTTGGGGTGGTATTGGAGTCCAGCTTTCGAAGGTTCATACACTCACTGATATCAGTCTATTGATTGGTCTTGGTGTTGTGGGCACGTTTTATCACTACTTTGTAACCATAGCGATTCAAGCGTTAGGCTCAGTATCAGGTTCAGTCGTTGGTCTACTGACAGCGATCTTTGCCTATGGTTTAGACTTCTTGCTGTGGAACTATGGCTTTGATATCTATCATATGATTGGGATCATCATGATCCTTATTCCTGCGTTTTATATTGCGACTGGTCACTCACTGGTTCGGCCTCGCAAGTTAAGCGCACGCAAACACGCGGAATAAATAGGTCGTTAAGAGTTTTTAGATCTCTAAACTTCGCTATCAGTGGCCTGACTGCCAGAACTATGCTGGTTATTGAGGTGTTTCTTCATAATAAAGATGCGACCACTGTGAAGGCCTAGATAGACAGCTACAAATCCAAGAACGACAGATCCAAGTGCATTAATGATCATCGCGACCCACTGTCCTTGTTGTACAAGGAATAGCGAGTGTAGGCTAAACAGAGAGAAGGTCGTAAAGGCGCCCATGAAACCTGTAATGAAGAGCCCAGATAGTAAATCTAGATACAGGCTGCGGCGGAAGAGATCTACAGCAGGTTGAGTCGAGTCACCATCTGGCCACCATGGCAGTTGATTTAGGTCGCCGGCTAGTCTTGCTTGACATAGACGGCTTCCGCCATCACGGCATAGATGGGCTTCAAGATAGAAAAAGCAAAGGCCTATGAGATAGCAGCCAGTAATGTTAATAATCATTACTGAAATCCAACTGGGTAGTCCAATGTAGAGATGCATTAAGTTTACACCGAGATGTCGGGTGACTGCTCCGAAAGCGCCACCGACGGCAATACAGATGACAACAAGAAGTACTTTCATACTGGAAGTACCCCCTGGCCCAAAGCCCAGCCAGCGAACACCGCGAAGTAACAGGCGACGAGTGAGCCAACAATATTAAAAGCCATTTGAGCATACTTGCCGTGAGTCAAGAAATAATTATCAAGGCTAAAAGTACTAAACGTCGTGAACGCGCCACAATATCCCACGGCAAAGAGTGCTAACCCAGCTTCTGGACGTTGGTATTTCAGATCCACTGCCAAATGAGTTAGCTCAGCGGCCTTATCAATCTCCATTTGGTTGGTAAGCCATGCGACGGCAAAGCCGATCAAAAAGCTTCCAACCACATTGATTAGAAAAATGGCAGTCCATCCAGGTAGTTTCGTCCAATGGCTAAAGAACATTTGTATAAGCCACCGCAGGAGCGCACCAATAGCTCCGCCAGCCATAATACAAAGAAGAGATATAAAAAAGACCACTGATAATCTGCCTGATCTGTTTTAGATGGCCACCTATTGGTGGGGTTCCTTCGCTTGCCATTGTAATTCATCGCTGACAATGCGCAAATAGAATCCGTAGCTTCCTGAAATATTGGCGACTTTGACGAGTATTCGATTCCAGCCTTCGTTTAAGTTCATCGCTCCCACATGTGCAACAGGATTAGCACCATGTGTACCGGTGTCGGTAAGGAGAAGTTGGTTGTTTAGAAAGAGTTGTGACGAATCGTCGCTTCCAAATGTGTAGTAAACGGTCATCGGTCTTGGTGCCTCTACCCATGTTTCGGCATAAGAGATGGCATTTTGGAAAGCTGGGGTTGTTGGGTCAAATTCAAGAAGTGAAACATACCCGTTGTCATCAGCAGTCAACTTTGTCCATTTTACTTCACCTTGCTTAACGGTCATGGTTTCTGTTCGATCTACTGAAGTTTCAGGCGCATGCACTGTTTCTGCGATGGCACTCGCATCTTGGGATGGAAAGTAACCAGCAACAAGGAATTCATCGATAAAAGTTCCAGGCAGGGCATCAGCCAGCTCATAGCTGTACAGTTTTAGGGGATCAGCCCCATGCATATTCAGATAGGTGGCCGCGTCTGATGCTTGTTTGTTTGGTTCGATAGCAACTAATGCGCGAAGTGCGGCGAGCGCAACGTAGGGTGTTGTGGTTTGAGCTTCTAGTAGGGCGCGGATCTGCGGTACAGAAGCTTTGTCTAGGCTCGCTTCCGCTGCGCGAAGTGCTGTCAGTCGAACCATTCTTGTTGAAGATGAGAGTCCCTCTTCAATTAAGGCAGAAGTAATTCGAGAATCTGTTGATGCTGCATTAAGCATAGCAATCTGTAATGCGGGTGAGCTTCGATTGAACGCAAGAATTGCATCTTCGATATTCCCGTTGAGTTGTCCGACTGCCATATGGCCTTGCTCACTAATGGGCGTAAATTCGCCATCACCATTCGCATCAATACGGATTGGATTCGTGAGCGCAACAGGCATGACTGCTCGATCTTTGAATTCCAGAATTGGCTCGAGCGGTTGATCACCTTCAACAGTGATGAGAACCCACGCATCTCTAAGAACAGGCAGTTGTATGGAATGTTGGTAGGAGAGAGGTCCTTTCTGTTTGGGCACTGGAAGCACCCGTATCTGATCGCCATTCATGATGACCTTAACTCGATCAACACTGACCCAGCTTGCAGCACGAATGTCAAAAGAAAGATCGACAGTTCCGTCACTGTCTGTGACTTGACTACCCATTGGTTGGTCGTTGATCGTAAACGTTGCAAATGGGCCAGTTGTTGTGACAAGTTGCCCAGACTTGACAGCCTTCACAATCTGCGTTGGATCAATTGTGCTGGGGTCATCGGTATCAGATGGCATATAGTTGCGTGGATATCCAGCATACGGTGTGCGAACCGTATGACTATCAGAGTTTCCTACTGCAGATGCACGATGGCCCCGATTGAGCAAGTTGTACCAATCTTGCACGACCGAATGACGATTAGATTTTACTTCTACATCATCAACATCAATGTCATACAAGCCCCACGATACGTTTTCATTGAAAACTTCTATCGAGTCAAAGGCATCACTTGCACCAGCGCCGGAGAATTGCCCAGTGACTGGATCCAGAGCAACTTGGCCGAAGTAATCAATACTGCCCCAGCGCGGATGGTTGACTTGAACAACCGGAATCACTCCAAAGTCATTGGGCTGCTCTCTTATGAGTGCAAACAGCGCATCTGCATCGCGTAATTGATGATCGGGTATTTCTGAGTCAGCTTTAAGAGGAAAAGCGTTCATGTGTCCAATGGGTGTAGAAACCTCATTGCCTATGACTGCAGTCATATGTTGTTGGGCGCCCAACTCGTCAATAGTCGGTTGATAATCAGTGTGGTAGTTGTGATCGGTTGCAACGGCAAAGTCAACGCCTTCTCCAACAAAGCTAATAATCCGTTCCGGCATGTTCGAGTCGCCATGTCCAGAGTAAGTGAGCGTATGTAAATGAAAATCACCACTGATCCACCCAGTCGTATCAACTTCTTGCTGTAGTGTTGCGGTCCATGAATGAGTCTGATTCGGATCAAGGCGGAATGTGTCACTGTCGATTGAGAACTCAAGCCCTCGGGATGCATATACGGTGTATTGTCCTGGCGGCAGTGTGATGGCGCCCTGGCCGCTGAGTGTATAGACAACGTTGTCACGGATCGCCAGTTCTTTTGGTGCGGCCTGCTCGTTTGGCAGTAGTTTGGTTTCCTGTTTTTCTTCAGGTACAAATGTAAAGCGGCCAGGTATTAAATCGCCATCAGAATTCTCGATGCGATATTCAAAAATACCAAAATGATCAATATCACCAGCAGTTGGGTATGGCAGCCTCGTATCCTGAGCGGCAAGCGGGCAAGTTAGCATCAGCGGCATCATTATCGTGAACGTTTTCATCGTACTCATCCCATATACAGTAAAAGAAGTAGCCAGACTATCTTACTAGGGACAGGTGTATCTGTGGCTGCGGGTTGTATTCATGGGGTCTGGGTCATAGGCTGAAAGCCAATTGAGGTAAAACGACGCGGTCGATCTTCCGGTGGCAAGCATGGTAAGTCTAGAGCTTCGTAGAATCAGTAAGTCGTTTGGTAGCACGCCTGTACTACAAGATGTTGACTTGGCTCTTGCGCAAGGCGACATTTGTGTCATTGTAGGGCCATCGGGTTGTGGCAAGACAACCATGCTTCGCATTGTGGCTGGCCTTGAGCGTGCATTTGACGGCGAGATCATTCTTGATGGTCAAGTGGCTAACAAAAGTTGGCCATCGCAGCGAGATCTTTCAATGGTGTTTCAGGGTGACTCGTTGTTTAGCCATTTGACTGGCTTTCAAAATATGGCCTACCCGTTGCGTGGGTGTGGGATTAAGCGTGAAGAAATTCGAAGACGTATCGAGAAGATAGCGGCACTGCTCAATGTCACGAACATCTTGCAGAGGCGACCTCAGGAAATGTCTGGTGGAGAACGTCAGCGCATTGCGATCGGGCGATCGTTAGCGAGGGGTCCTGGATGCTTATTACTCGATGAGCCGATGGCAAGTCTTGATCCTCACCTGCGCGGTCAACTCCGTGATCTATTGCGCAAGATTCACGAGACAAATGGGGGATCAATGTTGTTGGCAAGTCATGATCAGGCAGATGCTATGCAATTGGGTCACAAGGTTGCTGTCATGAACAAAGGTAGGATCGAGCAGTTTGGAACGCCAATGGATATCTTCCGGTTGCCGATCAATAGATTCGTAGCATCGTTCTTCGGCCAGGCAGGAATGAATTTTTTGGGTGGCACCATTAAAACGACTGATCGTGGACCTCAGTTATTGCTTGAGAATAATCAGCAGTTTGCAATCAAAGGCGAAGTTCAAAAGGAACAGCGTGTAGAGCTTGGGCTCCGCCCAGAGTCACTGTTGCCTGCCGCGATAGCACCAAAGCAATGGGCACATATACATGCAGCGTTCGAAAGTTGCCGGTTTAATGGCGGGCAACTAGAAGTAACTTTGCGGGTTACTGAAAGCAACGTCTTGCGTGCGGCACTGCCAATTTCGATGTCAGAATATATGCCCACGATGCATGAGCAGGTGACCTTTGCCTTTGATGCAAAGCAGGCACTCATTTTCTCTGATAATGAAATTGGGGCTCGCCTTGATATTGGTATCGGGGAAGGAGCCTAGGCGTGACTGAAAGTTGCGTCATCATAGGTGCCAAAACGAAAATCATCTCCAAGCCGGTGGGCTTGAAGATGATGGAAGAGAAGAGAAAGAAAGGCTACTCAATGAACCGAAGGCACATTTGCAGCTGCATCACCTTTTTAATCGTCATACTGGGCTGAGGTTCTTGAGTTTCGATGTCAGTGGGCGTGACATTAAAAGCCCTTGCCAGGCCTATGTTGTTCTCGCATAAGGACTAGTGATTTGTCTCAATTAAGACGGCATTCACTGTCCGAAGTTAATGAGTAGAAGACTGAAGTCTTCAAGATCGACAGCTCCATTGAGATCGAAGTCAGCAATGCACTCAACGTCGCTGGTGCAGTTCCCCCAATGAATCAAAAGGAGAGTGAAGTCATTCGTGTCAACTTGACCATCATTGTTGGCGTCACCTGGTGCTGGCGCGATTGGGTGGAACCAGTGTGTTTCGTTAATGACTTGATCTGTGAGCCCACCGCCAGAGAATGACACAACTAAGCCAGCATTTCCATAGCGTTCAAAGAACTCTACTCGAATCGCGTGGCGACCAGCGTTTAGCGCGATTTGACCACTGGCAACCTGCATGGCATGCAACCCATCGTTATCGACAACCAATTGATCGCCAATATAGAGCGCTGAGCCGTCATCTGATTCAGTGAAGAATGTGTAAGTATCTGAAACAGGTACATCGACATAGCCAGTATACAAAGCGCCGACAACATCAATCATGCCTGATCCACCGAAGGCATCAGGAGTGCCTGCAAGATTGATTGTGGGAACAACTTCTTGAGCAAAGGAGTTGAGTGTATCGAAGTCAGGTAAGACTTCAATCTCACCAACTTGGTAGTAAGAAGCAAGAACGCCTTGTTCAATATAAATCGGATTCTCTGGCATTCGAGGAACCAGAATATTCACATTGACAGTTGCTGTATCAGTGCTTCCATCATCAGCCATTAACGTGTACTGAAAACTATCGTTAGAGACAGTGGATTCAAATAATGGCCAATAGCGAAGGTGTGTTTCATCATCGACCGCGAGAGCGGTGATACTAGCCCCAGATGATGAAGTGTTATCAAAGTCTAGAATACTAACATCTGCGCAGTTCGCCCCATTGTCATTCGCAAGAACGTCAATAGTAATAGCGTCTACTTGGTTTGTTTGTACATAGTCATCATTCGCAGCGGTCTCAGAACCACCAATCAAACAAGAGTTTGTATCGAGACCATCAAGATAGGCTGTCATAGTGTTTTGTACGGTCGGATGGAACCGAAGCTGCATATTGCTAATGCCACCAGGGCAGATGTGACAGTAGCTCATGATTGTGCCATCACTGGCAGTATCGCAGTCACCATTCGCACAATTATCGATCTGAGGTGTGTAGTCATGCGTATGAGCTGTGCCGAGGTTATGGCCAGTTTCATGCGCATAAACCACAATGTCCCAATTTTCATTGTGGTTGTTTTCTACTGGCAGCGGGAAATACCCTGCAAGGTTGCCTGAGAGGGCAAACCCATACGTGTCATTACAGACTGTCCCCAGCCATGCGACGCCTCCACCTAAGTTGCGCGGACTTAGGAAATGAGCCAGGTGTGGGTGCTCATCTTCCATCTGAGAGGTCCAATGTGATTGGAACTCGGTCAACTGTGAGCCGGCCTCGCTTGCTGTCCAGATATCATCATCTGGCCAAAGTCTGAGGAACTCAATCTGAAACTCAACGTTGACATCGCGAGAGAAGATAAATGTCTTGGCAGCGGTCATTGTCATGACATAAGCGGTTGCTGCGCTGGGATCATTTGAAAAGAGGTCAGTGAATTCTGCATCGGTTTCAATAGCAAGGTCAACGGTGCGGCAAGATGCACCAGATGAGCGTGGTGTTGCTTTTGTAGTTGCCCGTTTGTTTGCGATCGTGGGGCGACCCGGAACGTCCAGGACAGTGCACGAGAAAGAGGACAAATCCAGAAGTTCTGGATCAGTCTTCGTCAGGTTAAAAATAATGGGGTTTGCATTGGCTTCCTGGTAGGGGCCACTTGAAATCACATAGACTTCTTGATCGAGCGCTATCCAACCATGGCAACCATATGGTGAAAGCCCGAGAAAAACGGAACTATCTGCTGCTCCGACTACACTGCCACCGAACGTCTGGCAATCTGGTTGTGGTTGTGGTGTTTGGTACCAATGGCCGTTTTCGTCTTGCTGATTGGTCACAATTTGGACAGTGTTTGACAGCGGACGAATTGCTGTCAGCGCCAAGTCCAGATTTCTTGTGTCAGAGAGCGGAAAGCCACGGATCAATATGTTCTGGTTGCCTCGAAGCTGCTCATAAAAAGCAAGGTCTAGTTTGAGCTGAGTACCGATTTCAGGTTGATCGGCTTGGGTATCAATCTGTAGTGGTGATAAGGCAGCAGGGCTACGAGAAATTCCTGAGGGCGCAGGCTGCATCAGTAACAACAAGATGATGGTGTGAATGAGTGTCATTATTTGGAATGCCCCCCTAAGCTCTCAAGACTTTGTCTTTTGAGGATATCCTGTCATACGATTTGCTCAAGATGACAGTGAGAAAAATCTGGATTCAAGCTATTAAAACCGTTGTTATTGGCCATCGGCAACTCAAACGGGCCCCATCCACCGAAGCAGGGGGGCCCGTCAATAACGTCTCAAATATGTTGGGATTGCCTACGATCAGGCGGCGTTAGCAGCCATAAAGCCATCACAGCCACTTGCGGCACTTACTTTTAAGTGCAAATTTATATGCTGTGGGTGGCCACAGGAGTCGTGGTACTCCTCCGGTGCTTCCCCATTGATCCTAATCTGGGTCAGGCTACCTTCTGAGGAGTGCTCTTCGCCGAAGTGGGCACATAACCCGCATTGACCTTGGATGATCTTGACCATTTTTACAGTCTCCTAACAAGTCTGTTGGGGCTTAATGCCTTCCAGACGCCCAGTTCACGGTCCCCGGCAACGAAGCCAGCAAAACCCTATCGATGATTACATCTTCCACTATCATCGGTCCGATTCCAGTGAGAACCGGTCTCATGATCCAATTGCGATCCGCTCGCAGGAATGCTCTTGGTCAAAACCCGCTCAATAGCATTTAATGGGTTGAAATCACTCAGTGAGTCTGATTAGGCTGGCCGATCGAGGAATTGGAAATTAGGAGAATTTAGATGAAACTTAACTTGTTGACCCGCCCTCTGGGAAAAGCCACAAGCTTGCTTCGGCTGACGAGGCACAGTGCTTGGGATCACCCAGGTCGTGAGGGTGGGGTCGATATCGAACAGCTGGCATCCTTAGAAGTAGAGGATCCATCACCAGCGGTGATCACTTGTGTTGATTACGGGCCAACTGTTCTGGAAGAGCATGAAGTAAAAGATCTAGGGTCTTTTCTTGAAACAACCAGTCTTCCAGAGGGAGCAGCGGTTCGCTGGATTAACATTGCTGGACTCAAAGACATGAAGGCCATGGAGGCAGTGGCGCGATACTTCGACCTGCATCCACTCATCGTCGAGGATCTTTTGGATGTGACCCATCGACCAAAGTGTGAAGAAAATCTGGCATTTGGTGAAGATCGAAGTGGGGCTGATCTTCCTCAACTCTTCGTAACGATGCGGCTCATCCATCTGCTTGATAATCATGTGGGAGCTGAAACAATTAACCTGCTTATCTCGGAAACGACCGTGATTAGTTTTCAGCAATCCCACGATGATGCTTGGGAGCCAATTCGTAATCGTATAAGGAAAGCAGATTCACGAATACGTTTAGCTGATGCAAGTTTTTTGTTGTACGCGATGATGGACCTTGTTGTCGATAGTTACTACCCCACGATTGAACAAGTTGGCAACATGATGGAGAGTCTTGAAGAGGTCCTTATCGAGCAACAAAAGCCTCTCGTTAACGAAGAAGTTTATGCAGTTAAACGAGAACTCATTTTGCTGCGCCGCGAAGCATGGCCAATGCGAGAAATTGTCAATACGCTGACAAGAGATGGGAATACGTGCATTAGCGAGACAACCCAGCGCTATCTTCGTGATGTTTATGATCATGTCGTTCACATCATGGACATCATTGAGACTTACCGAGACTCAGCGGGAACTCTGGTTGACCTGCAAATGAATACAGTTAATGCCCGCATGAATGAAGTTATGAAAGTGTTGACGATTATCGCAACAATTTTTATTCCACTTTCATTTTTTACTGGCATCTATGGCATGAACTTCGACTACATTCCAGGGCTTCACAATCACGCTGGTTTCTGGGTGTTCTGGGGTGTTTGTATGCTTGCTGCCGGCGGCATGCTTGTATGGTTTGCTAGGAAGGGATGGCTATCTAAGTGAGTACTGGATCTGTATCAGCTACTTCAAAGAGGTTGGCTTATTTAGTCAATCACTATCCAATGGTGAGCCATACTTTTATTCGAAGTGAAATACTGGGACTCGAACATTTAGGATTCCATGTTCAGCGCCTGTCAATAAGACCATCGCCTTCAGATCTGGTTGATGCTTCCGACATTGAAGAAGAAACAAAAACGTCCACAATTCTCGGCAGTGGGGCAATTGGACGTTTGTTAGTTAGTCTTCTTCTGACCATGTTGGCACATCCTATTCAGTTAGCCCGCGGAAAAATGTTGGCTTGGCGTTTGTCTAGAAAGAGCGAAAAAAGCTTTTGGTATCACCTTATCTATCTATGTGAGGCGTGTTATGTGCGTCGCTGGAGTGCTAAGAAAAAAGTAAGTCATATTCATGTGCACTTTGGCACCAATGGCGCCACTGTTGCTTTGATATGTAAAAAAATTGGTGGCCCGTCTTTTAGTATGACTATCCATGGGCCCCGCGAATTTGATGAACCTGGCCAAATTTCTCTTGGTGAAAAAGTGGCAGAGGCTGCCTTTGTTATAGCAATTACATCGTTTTGCGCATCACAGATTATGCGATGGAGTGATCCTGTTGACTGGGATCGAATTCATATTGTTCACTGCACGGTCGAAGACAAGTTCTTTGAATCTGCTGCGGCGATTAGTGACGCGGCAAAAACACTTGTTTGTGTTGGTCGACTAAATTCACAAAAAGGCCATCACATTTTATTGGATGCATTCGCGGAGGCACGGGCTCAAGGCGTAGACTTAAATCTGATCTTGATTGGAGATGGCGAGTTGCGTGCGAGCGTAGAGTCGCGAATTCAAAATCTGGAAATAGAGGAATTTGTGACAATCACGGGGTGGAAGTCGGGTTCAGAAATACGTGATTACCTAATTGGCTCTCGTGGATTCGTGATGGCTAGCTTCGCCGAAGGATTGCCGGTTGTCATTATGGAAGCAATGGCATTGGGGCGCCCAGTCATCACCACAACAATTGCTGGAATTCCAGAGCTTGTTGAGCCAACTCAAAATGGGTGGTTGGTTCCTGCGGGGTCTCAAGAGGCCCTCACCAACGCAATTGTGGAGCTGTCCAAGATGGATATCGGTGAGCTCAATAAATGGGGTGAAAGAGCTCGAGTCTTAGCGCGTCGGAATCATCACGGAGCCACCGAAGCCAAGAAACTAGCAGCACTCTTTGAGGCCTATACCTGATGTGTGGGATTGCTGGTGCAATCGGTCTTTGTGGGCATGAAATTGAGTGCGCAGTCAAACGTATGAAAGAATCGCTGGTGCATCGCGGCCCAGACGATCAAGGATTATTTAAGAGTGAGATAAACACAGAAGGCCAGGGTGTGATCCTGGCTCACCAGCGATTGTCAATTCTTGATGTTTCAAGTGCGGCAGCGCAGCCAATGCATGACTTGCATACAGGTGATGTGCTTTCTTATAACGGCGAAGTCTATAACTTTGCGCAGCTTCGTGAATCTTTGGGTCGTGAGCCATCACGATGGCAATCAACAGGTGATACTGAAGTTGTTTTTAAAGCAATGCAGCAGTGGGAGGCCTCTGCACCATCTCATTTTAATGGCATGTTTGCATTCGCTTATTACGAGTCAAGTAAACAACACGTTTATTTAGTTCGTGATCGCCTCGGAATTAAGCCACTGTATTATGCGCACGTTGATGATGGTAAGACATTATTGTTTGCGTCAGAAGTCCGTGCACTGTTGGCCAGTAATTTGATTGCTCGTACTCTGGATCCAGTTTCACTTTCTACTTATCTATGGAATGGGTTCGTGGTTGGACCCAATACAATTGTGAAGGACATCAAGCTTCTTCCAGCAGGAAGCCTTGCCACAGTTCAAATAGATGATCCGAAGATTGTGCCGACTTCCTACTGGGAGCTCCCAGATCAAGGAGACCGAACTTCAAAGCCGAGTGATGTGCAAGACGCTCTCAATGAATCAGTCGAAAAAAGGATGTGTTCTGACGTTCCTTTGGGCGTCTTTCTGTCAGGCGGCGTTGATTCGAGTGCTGTCACAGCCATGGCAGTGAAAGCCAGCGAGGCACCAGTCAGTACATTCAACATTGCTTTCGAAGAAACTAATTGCGACGAATCGGCTTATGCTGAAGCTGTTGCTAAGTCACTAGGAACAGATCACAGTCGTATTGTCCTGACTGAAACAGTTTTTGCTCAGCAGCTTGAATCAGCAATGGCCAGTCTTGATCAGCCCACGTTTGATGGAATCAATACTTATTTTGTGAGTCGTGCTGTTCGTGAAGCTGGTCTCACTGTTGCACTGGCAGGGACTGGCGGAGATGAACTGTTTGGTGGATATACCAGTTTTGCTGAAGTGCCACGCGCAGCGGCGGTATCAAAGCGATTAGGTGTTTTGCCCGGTTCATTGAGTAAGAAGTTGGCTCGTTCATTGATGCGCATCAAGAGTGGTAAGCCAGGGGTTGTGCCACCACAGACACGGTGGGGTAAGCTCAGCGATGTGTTTGAGGGAGGTGGAGATCTTGTTGCAACATTTCAGATCTCATACGCGCTTTATACAATGGATTTTATTGCTCAACTTAGTCATCGGCAAACGGTCGTCGAATATGGCCTTAATGATCTAGAGCAGTGGCGAGAAAAGACCCGTAACAGCTCGAATCTTTTTTCCGTAAGTACATTAGAACTCGCCCAGTTCATTGGGCAGCGACTACTGAGAGATACTGATTCAACCAGTATGGCTGTGTCACTGGAAGTTCGCGTGCCACTGCTTGATCACAACGTGGTTGAGATGGTTGCTGGCCTTAATGATGAAACTCGTTTTTCCCCATTAGGCCGTAAGCAGATGCTACGCGATCTTGCACTGAGTGATCTAGACCCCAGTATATTTGAGCGTCCGAAATCTGGCTTTGTAATGCCGATTGATCAGTGGTGCCGTCGAAGCTTGTCCAACATGATGACTGAGGTGTTTGAAGATGAAGATCTTTGTCGCTCTGTTGGGCTGGAGCCAAGAGCAGTGAGGGCAATTTGGCGAGCTTTCTGTGAAGGATCGCCGGGTATCTATTGGTCACGCGTTTGGGCGATCTTTTCACTCATGTGGTGGTGTCGTTTACACCACGTTGAGCTGGCAAGCTAGATCATTAGAACCAACTATATTTATCGCGTTTACAAAGGCGCAATCGCAACTGTTGCGGCTGGTGTTGAGCAAGAGCCTCATAGTCATAGCGACGCAGAATCCATATGAGACAAAAGCATATTGCCAGCGCAAAAGCGGCTGCATAGAACCAGATGGCTGTGGAGTCAACAACATTACTTGAGCGTAGTGCGAATGCAAGAGTCAGTGGACCGAAGAGCCCTGCGAGTCCAAAGGCTGGCAGTGAAGCTCTTACAGCATGCGTGTAATTAATGGGCCCATACATACTGACGAGCATCACGGTCCACAAGCACTTCCCTGCACCGAACATAACACCAGTAATACACATCAATATGGTGAAGAGTAGTGGGCCTGCAAGAAGCTGTAGAACGATTGCAGCGCCAAGTAATGAAAGGCACTGCACGCTGCAAAAAACCAAATAAATTGGTTTCAACCTCAGCTTGTCAGCAATAGCACCAAATACAAATCGGGCGAGCCCATAGCTTGCTAAAAAGGCAACAGCGATGATTGAAGAACTTTCTTGTGTAACATGAAAGACTTCAACAGTCATGGCTTGCACAATAATCTTGAAGCCAAATCCAGGCATTAAGAAGAGCAAAAAGAACACGAAGAAAATCCAAAACGATGTTGTAGAGAGAATGCCTTTCATGCCCAAATCAGGGGTGGCTTTTTCTGGTGTGATTACCTTTGTTGATGCATCATCTGATTTCGGCTCTCTCATTAAGAAAATGCCAATCATTGCTGGTACCACAAATAAGGCAGAAAGCAGAAGTCCATAGATGACACCCGTTGTCTGAAAGACAATTGGTGCAAAGTAGGAATAAATAGCTGCCCAAATTCCAAACCATAAACCCATCACGCCTGTGATGAGTCCAACGCGATTGACCTGTTGGCCCCAACTCACCAAATAGAAAGCAACAAGACTATAGAAGTTACTCATACAAAGGCCCATCAGTAGACTAAAGCCCACAATCAGAAGCCAGTACCACTGTAGCCAACAAGCAAGTGCACCTATTGCAATACTCAATCCGATGGTGCTGATCAAAATAAACATCAGCAAGCGTACGTTCGGTATGAAGGTTTTTATCTTAGGAAGTAATAACGCGCCGCTGCCCAGGCCAAGAAAAAGTATCGCACCTATGATCGACCCCGACCATCCTTTGTTGGCTTCTCCAGGAGAAAAGATCTTGTTTAATGGCTCGATGAGCGCGTTGAAGCCATAGAGTGGAGCAATAAATGCGGTAAGAAGCATTGGACTTGTCGGTAAGACAACGTACCAAAATCGTTTCGTATTTTGAGCAGCGTTCTTGTCGTCTCGTATGTCTGGATCGCGAGTCAATGTCATGTGGATGCTAAATGTTTAAGAATGAATTCAGTGATAAAGGCAATCGCCTCACTCCATGATAAACAAGATCTTTAGAACCAACTGCGCTCGTCTGTTGTGCTAATCCAGAGCTTAATCTTTTGTCGCCGCTTATTTTTATAGGCCTCATAATCATGAACACGAAGAAGCCAAATGAGGCAGAAGCAAGCAAACAGGGCAATACCTGCCCCGAAGAACCAGATTGATGTGGAGTCAACGACGTCTTTCGAACGAAGTGCAAAGGCCAATGTAAGAGGCCCGAAGAAACCAGCGAGGCCATATGCAGGGAGCGCCGCTCGAATTGCATGTGTGTAATTAACGGGGCCATACATGTTGACAAGCAGCACGGTCCATAGACTCTTGCCGGCACCAAACATCGCGCCTGTGATACACATTAAAACCGCAATAACAAGTGGTCCATCGAAAATGTGTATCGCAATGCCGGAGCCAAGCAATGCCAAGCATTGTACGGCGCAAAATATAAGAAAGATAAGTTTGAGTTTGAGTTTGTCTGCGGTGATTCCAAATATAAGTCGAGAGATTCCATAGCTTCCAAGAAATGCAACAGCAATAATGGAAGCCACTGATTGTGTTGAATGGTAGACTTCCAAAATCATGGCTTGCACGATGATCTTAAAGCCAAAGCCTGGCGTCAGGAAGAGAAGGAAAAAAAGGAAAAAGAGCCAAAAGGAAGTCAGGCCGAGTATGCCTTTGATGCCCAGGTTTGGTGTTGAGGGTTGAGACGTAGTTGAACTGTTCGTGGCCTCGGGATATTTGAGCAGAATGATTCCAATGATGGTTGGCACAATAAATATGATCGTTAAGAGAAAGCTAACTGGTGTAGACGTAGCACTAAAGACAAGTGGTGCAAAGAAAGAGTAAAGAGCTGCCCAGATTCCAAAGCACAAGCCAACAACACCAGAAATCAGACCCACACGGCCGACATGTTGACCCCAACTTACAAAGTAGAAAGTAACGATGCTATAAAAGTTGCTAAGGAAGAATCCGACAAGCACTGAGAGTCCAACAATCATGAGCCAGAACCAGTCAAGCCAGCATGCGAGTGCAGCTAAAGCGAGTCCTACGTTCATGAAAATCGATGACACCAGTAGCAAGAATTTTGGATTGGGAATAATCTTCTTGAGCTGTGGGAGCAGAAGAGCGCCAAGGCCAATTCCTAAAAAGAGTATGGCACCAACAATAGATCCAGACCAACCTGTCATTTCCTCGCCAGGGGAAAAAATACGATTGATGGGTTGGATTAGTGCGTTGAAGCCGTACACTGGCGCCACATAAGCCGTAAGCAACAATGTTTGAATGGGCAACACAACTGTCCAAAAGTGAGTGGCATCTTTTGGCCGATCGTGACTCGTTGTCATTTATGCTCCCCCTTTGTAAGTGAAAAATTTACGACAGGTATCCTTATTGGTGTGTTAGATAAGGAAAAATGGGATACCGTAATAAAGTTGGATTGCTCTCGCATGAGGTTGATCAACAAGGAATAGAGAAGCATGTCAAAAATCAAACTCAACACAGTCATGCTTATTGCAAGCATGATATCGTCGTCGCCTGTAATTGGGAATACGCCATCTCTAGATGAACAATTAGAGTCAATTCGGGTGCAATATGGCTTGCCTGCTTTGGCGGGGGCAATCGTGACAAGCAATGGTGATTGCCAAGTGAGTGCAGTTGGTTTTCGTAAAAAGGGTTCCCCTATTGAGGTTACAGAAGACGACCAATGGCAACTTGGATCTTGTACGAAAGCAATGGCTGCCACTTTATGTGCGATACTCGTTGATGAAGGGACGCTTCGTTGGGATCTCACAATGAGTGAGGCATTTCCAGAGTTGCCAATGAATGACGTATATAGAGACGTAACTTTGTTGGATCTATTAACGCATCGTTCCGGTATGAAACGAGGATATCCAGATCTGTTAAGTGAAAGCGGTACGGTTCAGCAGCAACGGCGAAGGCTTGTGGCTAAGGCGCTCATGGAAGAGCCTGTTTGTGAGCCCAAAACAAAAAAGTTGTATTCGAATATTGGTTATGTCATTGCTGGCGCTATGACGGAAGAGGCAGCTGATCAAAGTTGGGAAACATTGATGCAGAAGCGTCTCTTTTGGCCGCTGGCAATGTCCACAACTGGATTCGGTGTGCCTGGTCGACATGGCGAGGTGAGTCAGCCTTGGGGACATCCCAACGGAAAGCCAGTGGAACCTGGTGCGAGCGCTGATAATCCACTGGCCACTGGGCCAGCAGGACGCGTTTTTTCTTCAATGCAAGATTGGGCCGCATTTGCAGCTTTACATTTGCGAGGGAGTGTCGGAGATACAGATCTTCTTCCTCAATCCAGCTTCTCGTTTATGCACCGCCCACCTGAAGGGCAAAACTACGCCTTAGGTTGGACGGTTGTGCAAAGAATTTGGGCCCAAGGCGCAGCACTGACACACGGAGGAAGTAATGGTCGGTGGCGCTGTGTTGCTTGGCTGGCGCCCAAAGCTGGATTTGGTGTTCTCGTCGCAACCAACGTCACTGGAGACCAGGTCAAGACCGCATTAGATGATGCTGCCAGCGCGCTCATCAAAGCACATCAGGAAGCAGCGTCCAAATCGACGGCATCGATCGAGACCTTTCGCGATAAAGAAAATACATGGGACTATGCGGTATTTAATGTTCGAGGTTGGAAGCTTCTCATTGAAGAAAACCTCATCAGCGACACTAAATTAGTTGCAGATATTCGAAAGACACTCAATGATCGTCTTAAGTATATTGAAGAAGTTATTCCTAAAAAACAACTCGCCTTTCTTAAGACCATTCCGATCTGGGTGAGTGATGAACCTGGCTATCCATTGCGACCAGGCGAAAATGGTGTGATCCCGTTTCATCGCAGTCCAGGGTGGTTACGAAATCACGGACTCAACCCGCATATGGCACCAGGTGTTCACTTTATTAATCCGCACGCAATTATGTATGAGCACAAAGTCTTTGAGTGGGCGCCAGAGACCATGCTTCATGAACTCGCCCATGCTTATCACAATATCGAACTAGGCCTAGATCAAAGTGATATTAAAGAAGCTTATAAAGCGGCTATGAATCGCGGACTTTATAAAAAGGTGCCATCGCGTCGCGACCCAAACAAGTTAGTCCAAGCTTATGCTGCGACAAATCAGGAAGAGTATTTTTCTGAAATGACGGAGGCATACTTTGGCGAAAACGATTGGTTTCCGCGTAATCGAACAGAACTACTTAAATATGATCCCAGGGGATATAGAGCAGTTGAGAAAGTCTGGGGCGTGACCAACAACTGAATTTTTCATCCGACGGGGCGGCATGCGGATACACCAATTACCGATGATCGATGAGTACGCTCGGCGCGCTATTGATGAGTATGGTTGGATTCTGAGATAACGATCGAGCAGGTTTTGCGTTAATCATTGTCCAGGCCGTCATGACACCGAGTAAACACGCCAAAATAAATGGGCCTATAAGACGGCCAATATATCTTCCATGATTATTCTGAATCGTTTCAGAAATTGGTCGTATGTCAGGGCCACCTAAACGGGTGCAAGCAGCCATGATGGGCAGCAGCATGAGTATAAAAGGTTCGTGATAGCGTTGCCATGCAAATGAGTTGGCGCTTTGAGCGACAATAAATGCAATCAACGTAACCAAGATGATCCATCGCTGTCGATGGGGCAGAGCTGCCCACCATAGGAACAGGCAGACGCTACCTGCTGCGGAGCCCAGTACCAATACAATACTGCGATCGTTTATTGTTGGGGTGCTGCGTACGGCGGACCAGAACCCGGAAGATCGCCCCGCTTCCGCGCTGAAGCTTGTTTCAGGAATAATGGCAAGCAAGGCGCCAAGAATAGCGGCTGCAATCAGAAACACAGGTGCGCGCTGTGCAACATGGCGTAATGCAGGTACGAGATAGGCAATGAAGAACAGCGAGAAGAAGCCGAGCTGGGCCAGAATAAAAGCTGGCGTGGCTGGATTGCCGGCTTGTTGATTCCCAACGCCTTCTTGAAAACTCGGTGGAACGAGGCCGCCCCATAAGAGGATGAGCCAGCCAAGCAATAGAAATGCAGGTAGAGTGACGACCCCGGAGATGATCAGTCGTATCAGTGCTGATCTCGGTTCAGCGAGATATAACTGTTCCGGTGATCGCCTGTGCATTGCAGCGGGGCCAAGCCAAGCGGCGGCCCATATGGGCGCCGCAACCCAGATATGAACTTGTCTTGTAAAAACCAGCGCGAGCAGAATCAAACCGCTGATCAGTAAGAGACGATAGTTCCAGCGCTGTGAGAGACTCAGCAAAATAATTGCTAAGACACCCCACCAGCCTGCATTGTCTGGCAAGAGATAGGCACCTGACACAAAGACATACATGGACACGACGAGTGGTAAACAGCAAAGAGTGGCCTGCAAGGTGCCAAGTCTTCTGCCAGCCCAGAAGGCAATGGTGATCAGAAGTCCAATCGTAAAAAGAGCACCAGTCAATCTTAAGAAAATACGATTCTCACTAATTGACATAGAAGCAAGGGATAGTCCTAGGTGATATCCCGGTGCGGTTGATGAAGCATAGTCTGTGAGATCAGGGGCAGGCCACTGTGTCTGAAAAGTACGAATGGTTGGCTCGTGATAGTTGTTGGCATCATGAGCCGCTCGGCCTCGAGTATCGTCAGACAAAATAAGCGGTAAAGCCGCAGCTAAGAAGACAAGTACCACAATTGCTGCAGCCCATCGGCCAGTCAACTGGGCGAGGTGAGAGCCAGTGGCGGTTTGACTCGCATCTTTGGCTTTGTTGTGCTTGGATAGGCCGTTCATACTCAATCTCTTTTTGATCCATCCTGCTTCTAAATATGGAGTCTCGTCGGGAATGCCATGCAGGAAGGCGGGGCTTTATAACATTACTCTCGTCGACCAGAAGATGGTCTCAAGATGATGATTCTCCGCGTCTGGACAGAAAAAGTAGAGCATGCTGCCAATTCGGATCAAACCCACACGGAAGTGTCAGCGATTTTGCTAAAAAAGCGATGGTTGATGATCCTGCTATGACTATATGCGCTCCGAAGATGTAGAGGCTGCAATAGCGAAGGCATAGAGCATTCCCAGTGGCTTTCTCACGCTAAACTATCTTCAGAAACAGAAGTACTCATGCACCCGTAGCTCAGCTGGATAGAGCACCGGTTTCCTAAACCGAAGGTCACAGGTTCGAATCCTGTCGGGTGCGTTGCCCCCCCTGTAGAAAAATAAGCAAATAATTGCCCCCATGCGTGCACAATAACGCGTTGTTCGATGTGAATGTGTTGTAGCAAAGGGCGTATAGCTGTACATGAGATATTGCTGCGCTTTTACTTAGTCAGTATGTCTAACAAGATTTCGCTTACTGCAATGATGCATTGAGTAGGCGACATAACTTGTAAGGAAAGGTAATTCGATAGTACAAGGGTTGATCTTTTTATAATCAAGTCATTCAGTCTGAATGGAAATGGAGCAAGCTCTGTATTGATAGTCATCAATACAAGCTATTTCACAAGGAGACTGGACATGCTCAATCGACTTATTTATCTGCTGCCACTCTGTATTCTTACGGCGCTCCAAGGAGACACATTGGAAGTATGCCACGAAGGCTGTGCCTACAAGAATATTCAGTTGGCGATTAATGCAGCCAACGATGGTGATCAGATCAATGTTGGTCCTGGCTATTTTAAGGGTGGTATCAATACACTCGGAAAAGCAATTACCATCTCTGGGACATCCTATTCAGATGGGGGCGCAACGTATATCGACGCAAACTATGAAGGCCCTGGTATCACCTGCAACAGTGGTGAAACATGGGACACACAGATGTACCGTCTTCGTGTGATCAATGGGGTTGGTTACAAAGGTGGGGGCGCTTTCATCAGCAATAGCAGTCCTTATATAGCGGCCTGCACATTTTCTCACTGTAAAGCTATGTATGGTGGCGGTATGTACATTGAAGGAGGCCATCCACTGATTGCGTCTTTTTTCAAATACAACAAAGCTGAACAGGCTGGTGGTGGCATTTATGCGCACGGTGGAGCTGAAATTGAGATGTTGTATACGAGCATACGCAATTGCAGTGCTGAGGTTGGCGGCGGTATGTTTTTGAGTGATACAAAGGTGAATCTCGAATATGCAGAAATCAAATTGAATAATGCATTGTATTCCGGCGGAGGCATTTACGCCTTTGAGAGTGACATCAATCTGAAAGAGAGTGATTTCTACAAAAACTTCGGATATCGAGGCGGCGGTATTTATGGATCTGAATGCACGCTGATCGAGACAGGTTCAAAGTTTTCTGATAATGGAGCGGAATATCTCGGCGGTGGGTTTTACTTTGAATATTCGACAATGACAATGGATGGAACCAGCTTTGTTCATAACAAAGCAACTCAAGGTGGTGGTCTGTTCGTATCACATGGCACGCTTCAAATGACGCATTGTGGAATGGTCTTGAACGGAGCGTACATTGGAGGAGGCGCGGTTATCAACGCTGATTTGGCAGAGTTGTCTGCTTGCGCATTTAGCCAGAACAAGTCACATGCAAATGGCGCGGGCCTCCTAAGCGCAGGTGAACAGGTCTTGATAGATGGTTGCATGTTCACCCAGAACAATGCACAAACCACCGCAGGCGCGATCTTTTATGGTGGCCCTTCATCTACTGAAGTAACAAATTCTATCTTTTGTGCGAACACGCCAAACAACTTCGATGGTCAAGAAGTTGCAACATTGTCATACGATGATGGAACGACATTTATGGAAAGCTGCCCGGAATGCCCAGGCGATGTAGATGGTGATGGTGACATTGATATGGATGATCTCATCGCATTATTGGAATCCATCGGGGCTACAGGTGCGCACCCAGCAGATGTGGATGGAAACGGTATTGTTGATTACGACGATCTGGTTGAGCTCGCAAAAAGTCTGGGGGGCAGCTGCTAAGTCTCAACGTTGAGAGTGCTAACTACCACAATCAAGGCAGCGCATTTCTGCAAAGATTGCGTCAGCCAGGTCAGTGCGATCACGAGCGAAGTTGATCAGACACCGAATGGCTTTGCCTTGATCTGGCAGTCCATACTTACTGATGACTTCTTCGAGGAACGCGATTTGATCGGCCGTCATTTCGAGTTCGCTGGATTGCTTCTCTGGCATTTCGGGAATCCTCGTTGATGTTGTCTTATGTAGATGAGGCGAGCAGACCATTGTGTTCAAAGACACGTCTTAGGAATGCCACGGGCATATTACCTGATTCCAAAAAGACCTTGTGGAAACATCGGTCTAAATCAGTGCCCTCAAGTGCACCTTTTTGGGCTGCTGCCACATCTCTTTTGAGCTCCCAAACCAGGTGGTTCCCTGTCAGGTAGCCAAGTGGTACGCCACGTTCGAGACTGTACCAGTTGAGCTCTGTCTGAACACGGTCCGGCGTAAAGCCAGTGACAGCCTGAAGTAAATTGCCTGCTGCTTCGAATGGATCGTCAGGTGAAATATCACAGGGAATACCGACATCGAGGTAGGTTCGATCGCCAGTCATAAAGAACAGATCAATTCCAACCCGTGCACCGATACGATTAATCTCACGTTTGGCAATAAATCGTGCTTCATCTGTTAAATCACCCATAAGCCCGATGTCGAGTAAATAGTCCTCAAGCATGGTGGTCCAGCCTTCACACTGGTCAGTTGCCTCCATGTGACGGCGGATCGTTGAGCGATGTGCAGCGGCAGTTGCAAGATGCAGATGGTGACCCGGTATGCCTTCATGGAGCATCATGCCAGGAATACTCAACTCAGTATGTTCATCAAGAAGTGATTCGGCCAATGTGAGATACACCAGGCTCGTGCGCGTGCCATCCCGGAAGGGTGCCGGCGGTTCCATTGCTCCAGCAGGTATTGTGGGCTCCATAAAGGATGGTGTTCGTAAGATACGCATTTCTTGGTCTGCGGGAATTGGGAACAAAGACTGTTCATCAATGAAACTAAGGATGCGCTCTTGCTCTGTGCGGTATCGACCAAGAATTGAATCCAGACCATCTTGCTCGATTTGAACACGAAAATGTCTGTTGAGTTGGTTTTGTAGCCCTGCAACGTCGGTCCCTAAAGCGAGGTCATAGCGTTCGACGAGGCGCTCATGGAGACCATCGATGATCATGGCATTTTGAGCTAGAAAGTGTGTTGCGAGCTCGTGAAGTTGTTCAAGACTTAGTTCAATTCCAGACAATGACACAAGCTCACGGGTTGGCTGGTCACCTAAATGAAAGTCTCTCTCTGTCGGCATTTCCTGAAGGCGCTGGCCGTATGCTTTCATTGCATCGGTTGCAAGTTCGGCGGTACTTTTGAGCGAGTCTCGATCAGCCCATTGAATATGCTCTGCCCAGTTGTTTACGGAATCAAACAGCAGCGGTAGACCATCTAATGTCTCGAGCTCGATGGTGCGCCATCGGTCGATTGGATGATCAAGTCGGTCAATCATCGCGTTCAGATAGTCAGGCACTTGCTTGAGTCGATCGGTGATGTCTTGGAGGCGATCACCATCTGGTCGTGGGTCATTGGCGAACATAAAGAAAATCGGATCACCGATTTCTTCACCAGCTTCGGGGAGTTGCTGATGTCTGGTTCGGTCATTAAAGACCCATGTGAGTTCGTGCACTTCACTTGCAAGCATTAATTGGGCGAGTTCAAGGTCGATGTTTTGGTCAAAGTCCAAGCCTGTTTGATCAATGTCCTTTATGTCTCTGAGTAGTTTGTTTGCTTCAGCAGCGCAAGCATGGGCCTCAGAGAGCGATGGATCTGGCAATTGTCCCAGATCTTGATCAAGACCAAGAAACACACGCCGATTGGGGTTACGTGTGAAGTGCTTATGAAATGAAGATTCGAACTGTTCAAAGGGAGACATAAAAAAGGCTTCCAGAAGGTTGGGCCGCACAGATCGTCAATAGGTACATGAAGTCAGGGGAATGAGATAGATTAGCCTCATCACGTTCATAGCGGCGTATTGGGCTGACGTATCTCAGTTTTTAGGCATTGAGGCGGGCTTACAAGCAGAAGTTTCTTGATTATCCCGGACGGCGGAGCAGCATTCCTGCCCAGCAAAAGATCAAACCGCGTAGAAACACGCCAATCCCAAACAAGATGGCAATGAGAAGGGTGGCATCTGCAGGAAAGCAGAGTATGAGCACGCCGATGATGGCTGCTAATAAGCCAGAGAGCACGGCAAACGGGGCATGTTCCTGGTCCATACTAAAACCAGAGATAGACTCCAAAACGCCAAGTACCAACAAGATGAGGCCAAAGATCCACATGAGGTTGATCACTCCAACCTCACCCATGATGACCAAGATAAGGCCGAGCGCAAAGATCGCGATTGGCGCGAGCCAAATGATGGGTGGATCACCAGCCTGTGTTGCGTAGTAGACACGCACGGCGCCGACAACGCCCCATATGATCAACATCCAACCGAATATCAAATCAAAGATTCTGATGCCGGCTTCGGGACTAAAGATTGAGATAAAGAAGATAGCCAGACCGAGTAGGGCCATCACGATGCCATCGATGACGAAGAGCCACCAATAGTCATGCATACGTGCTCGTAGTTCAGCAGCTGTGGGTACTTCTGTGTTCATTGCCTTGTCTCTCAAGCTAATTGTTGGCCCTGCGTCTCTTTTTAATATTCCACCATTCAAAAGGACCAATCGGTCTGTCACTGACTCAGGGAAGCCAATGCTTCTGGACCATGGAATATCATCAGCATAAAGAGAATACAGCCAGACTGCACTGTGTCTTTATTGATCAGATCTGACCTCATTGGACTGGGGCTGGATTTTTCCACGATGAAGTTGAGATGGGAGGTCGCATTGATCTCTTGAAAACGCGCTTTAGGAGCCTTTTGGCACATCTGTGATCAGCAAAGCTGTGAGGCCACCAAGATGCTTCGATTGAAAGCAACTTATGGAACCTAATTCAAATCTTTGTAGAGGCTTACGCGTGATAGCTGCGGTGATTTACGGCCCTACATATCTCAATAGTCTCTTCGCTATTCCATTTCCTGGTTGGCTTCGCTGGGAACCAAGCGTCCAGCTTCATCATTCTGTGCAGCGAGGCTTTTATTACATTCAAACCATGACAAAATGGAAAAGAACACGATGGTCGCGGCGAGTAATTTAATCCTGTTCAATTGTCTAGCCGCCTTCTTCTGGAAATGACTATTTGGCTACATCTGAAACTTTCAGATCTCTACTGAACAGGCATTGACGAGCGTCAGCTTCGTCAATGCCTGTGATGCCATTATGCCCCTGAAGCACCGTGCGGCAACGAGGTGCAATGATCTTGCTTCAACGCTGCTCAAGGAGTCGCTTGCGCTCGTTTGGAAGCAACTTCTTTATAAAGGGCTAGGTCTGCCTCTAGATTGGTAGAGATTGTCAAGCGGTATTGATTGGCCTTTGAAGTGATGCGGGTTGTCACAGGCGCAGGCGCTCCATTGCCAACGTTGAATGGTGATGCCCCGATGCGGTGTAACTGTTGTGCAAGCACACGTAGGTCCATGGTCATCGCCATGCGGGTGTGGCCCCAATCAGCTTTCATGGCTTTAGAAAATTCTACGGGAACTGGTCCAGCCTTCCCAGACTTAATCGTCTTAAGAGCGCTGCTTGATTTTGAATCACCACCCATCACAGCGGCCATGCCTATATACCCATGGCCAGATACACCAGTGATATTAAAAGTACCTGGGAAAAAGCTCGTGAGCTGCTGATAAAACGCTGCAAATGGGTTGTTATCTTCTTGAGCAGATGCATCAACTTCGAAGCTGGCATTGAGCGTTATGTCACTGTTCTCAGTCGTCATTTCATGTGAAGACATTTTGATGCCATAAAGCACTTCTTCAGACTTCCATTCTTTCATAGAGGCATCAAAGTACGCTTTGGGATCATCACTTGCGGTGACCATGAACATGCTCATCTGTTTATTTTTGCTGTTATCACCTTGGATATTGACAGATAAAGCGGAGCCATCCTTCATCGTTGCCATCACAGCCTTCGCATCCTCAAGGCTCTGAGTGGCTGCCTTAAGCTGCTTGTCGTTAATGCCAGCCATCGAGTCGAGTAGCCACGTCTGATCGAGATTAATGAGGCATTGCATAAGATCCAGATCCATGGCGGCATACATCATTTCACCGGCTGGAAGGTAGCTTGCCAGAGATGAAAGGGCATCTGAATTCGATGTCTTGGTTTTATCATCACTATCGAAGGTAACTTGCCAGATCATCTTGGTGTCTTTGAAATCAAGCTCAGTGGCGAAGTCAACCTGATTTATATCTTTTGTAATCTTGAGAAAATCAGCGGCGTCATTATCCGGAGTCTTTGCTATTGCCGCATCGAGCATTTTCATATTCAAACGGAAGGTGATGTCACCTGGCAGCATGTCTTTTACAATCGCAGGCGCTTTGGCTGACGCCTTCAACTCAGGCTGAGTTGTTAATGCGACGTATTCAGAGTTAGGGAGAAAAACCAACTGGGCTTTTTGACTGCTTGCTTCAGATCCAATTTTGACGTTGTCTTTTGTCGCGCCCTTGATGGCGAGGATCAATGTCATGTAAGGATCATTGGCGTTGGGATCTGCAGGTGCACCTATCGCCAGCATTATGGGTCGTGACATATCAATTGGTTGCTTCGTTTCAATCAATGGGGCAAGCTGGCCGTTGAGGTCGCCCTTGAGAATTGAGTTGGTCATGTCAGGCTCGATGGCATCGCCAATCTTAAGAAGCTGTTGGCGTAGTTGCTCAGGCGAATCGATAGCCAAAACAGCGAGAGCGTTACTTGGTACCAGCCGCCCAGCTTCATTAACCTGTGCATTAGAGCCCTTGTCACATCCGACAACGGTAAAAATAGCGATAAAAGAAACCGCAGCGCAAAGCGATTTGATCCTAGTCATTTGTATTGCCTCTTCTTCCGGAATTCCTGACTGGCTGCATCTGGAAGCTCCAGATCCCCACAGAACAGTCAAGACCAAAGTGTAAGGGGTGACGCTACGATCAGGTGCTGGGCCTGAACCTATTCTGAATATAATCCAAGTGATACTTGACCAGTCTTTAGGTCTTCGGGCTGCAAGATCTTGTGATCCAAATGGTTAGCGGTCACTGATCAGATGCCGAGTCCTCGCCTGTAACAAGCTCTTTTCGCAGCAAGCGAATGGCATCCGGCTCACCGATGGTTGTGATTCGGTCGTCTTCTTTCAGGACCGTACGGCCACGGGGCACAATCATTTCACCTTGGCGCTGGATCAGGGCCACCAAGCAGCCTTCGGGGAAGCCGATATCTCGAATCGCCTGCCCGATGATTTGGTGTGCAGCGGATCCTCGCTGCAGCTCAATGGTGAGGTACCGGTCATTTCGTAGTAAGACTTCCTTGATGGTGTGGCCGTTGGAAGCTTTGAGCCAACTCTCTTTGAAATCACTTTGTTCGACGCGTCCAGCGAGCTGGGCAAGTAAACGCAGATGTTGGCCTGGGTCATCATCTGGACTGACTAAGAAGAAGAGGGCTGTTACGCGGCGCGTTGTACTGTTTTCAGTTGCCACTGCACCCATTTCGATGTCAACACCGTCTCGCACCCGGACAATAAACATATGAGGGATATCAATATCCGCAAGTCTGATGTGAGGTAATGCGACCTCACCGGTGACAGGTGTTGCACCAATGCGTGTTCCTTCTAGAAAGCTCTGATTAAGTTGATTGGCATCTCTTTCTAAAAGAGTGGCAAACTTCTCTGAAACGAAACCCGTGATTTCTTCAAAGGAGGTTCCCTTTTTCGCATCCATTACTGAAGCCATCGCGACGACCTCATCAAAGGGGTCTTCGTCACGCAGTCCCTTCTCTTTTAGGATCTCACGAAGTTCAATATCAAGACCTTCGAATCGACGCCTTCCAAGTCGTTCGAAGACATGATAGATGGCACCATGTCGTCTTACACGTGGGGCTGCATACCAGCGATACCACAAGATGCCAATGACTACTAAACCTGCTGCAAACAAGGCGGGCATCCAACCCATCAAGATAATCAGCCAACATAAGGTAATGATGCCAACGATCTGCAACCACGGATAAAATGGTGCTTTCCAACCTGGGTCATAAGACTCGATTTGACTTTCGCGCATGATAATCACTGCTAAGCAGAGCATGGCAAACATGACCAACTGAAAGGCGCTGGCAAGTTTGGCGATCTTGAGCGGATCAAGGAAAAGCACGAAAATGACAATGGTTACCACACTCACTATGACAGCGAGTACGGGTGTGCCTCGGCGATCAAGCCGACCAAACGCTTTTGGTAGTAAGTGGTCACGACCCATCGCCATGGGGTAGCGTGACGAGCTCAGAATGCCAGCATTCGCCACGGACGCGAAAGCCATGATTGCGGCAATTGAAATCACAACAAGACCGGCAATGCCGGCAAAGTTGAGAGCAGCATTGGCAACAGGTGTTTTGAGTGGAAGGCCTTCATCGCCAGTGGCCATCTCATCAGTACCCAGTACGCCAACCATTACCACTAAACTCAATACATAGATCACCACGACTGTGCCAAGTGAAAGTAACAAACCTTTTGGGAGAGTTCGTTCTGGGTCTTTAACCTCTTCTGCAACACTGATGACTTTCGTCGCCCCAATAAAGCTAATAAAGACAATTCCAGTTGTTGCCAAGACGGTCTGCATCGCACCACCAAAGGTGTCATCTTGTGGATCTATCTTTAGAAACGGCTCAAAATTTTGGCTCTCTAAAGAGAAGAGCCCCCTGATAATGAAAAGAGTCATTATCAAAAGTACGCCAACAACCAGATAGACCTGCGCTTTTCCACTTGACTTTGCACCCACAAGATTGATCAAACCAAACAAGAGTGCAATGACGACCGCAATGAGTTTGTAAATCCAGCTGTGCGTGTCTGATCCAAAGACCAGGGCAATGTAGGCACCCATGCCAACCAGTGCAAAGGACGCTTTAAGCGTTAACGCTAACCATGTTCCTAAGCCGCCGATGGTGCCAGCAACGGGTCCGAGACTGCGATCTAGAAAGTAGTATGTTCCGCCTGACCGGGGCATCGCGGTTGCCAGCTCAATCTTGCAGAGCATGGGCGGGATAAACAACAAAGCGGCCACAATATAGGCCACAATAAGGGCCGGGCCCGCCATAGCGGCGGCGAAGCTGGGCAGCAAAAACAAGCCAGCACTCAGAGTGGTTCCTGTTGCTAATGCGTAGACCTGAAAGAGCGAAATTTCTTTCTTAAGTCGCTTTTGTCGTTGGGGAACAGCCATGGTTACTAAGAATTGTTCAATATCAATACGTGGGTGTCAATGTCGTACGTTACTGCTGCAGAGCAGTGTATCTTTATAAACCTGATTTATGCTTCATGATCATGACTTTCACCTCAAGATCGATAGCTATGCATGCCAGCAGTGCATAGCGTATTATGACCGCTCTGCGGTTGAAGAAACTCAGTGGGGCGGCCAGGAAAAGATGCCCCCTAGACCCAATATTCAAGGACTACCAAAGTGAGCAGGCCGTTTTTTGATAAACATGAACAGACATTGGCGGCAGCCCTTGAGGCTATCGCGAAGCGAGGGTTTTTTAGCGCCTATGCCGAAGTACCGAGTCGGAAGGTCTATGGCGAAACTGCCATGGAGGATGGGCAGTCGTCTTTTAAGGCCAGGCTAGGGAAGCCCTTTGCACTGTCCAGCCCTGCCGGCCACCCTGGATCAAACTGGATTGGACATGAAGTGTCTCCATATGGCATTGAGTTGGGAATCACCTATCCCAGCGCATCGCCGATAGAGGTTATTAACGCTGCGGAAGAGGCCAGTAAGCAATGGCGCCAAACAGAGATTGAAGAGCGTGTCGGTATTTGTATGGAGATCTTGGCCAGGCTGAACCAGCAGAGTTTTGAAATGGCCTTTGCTGCAATGCACACCACAGGGCAGGGCTTCATGATGGCATTTCAAGCGGCAGGCCCCCACGCACAGGATCGTGGGTTGGAAGCAGTCGCTCAAGCTTATATTGCCATGACCCAGGTTCCACCAGTAGCAGTATGGCGCAAGCAAGTAAGCAAAACTGATGTTGTTTCAATGGACAAACGTTATCGCGTTGTGCCCAAAGGAATTGGTTTGGTGATTGCTTGCAGCACCTTCCCCACATGGAATACCTATCCAGGACTCATGGCAAATCTGGCGACAGGCAACGTTTGCATTCTGAAGCCTCACCCAGATGTCATATTGCCAGTAGCGATGACTGTTCAAACATGTCGTGAGGTACTTAGTGAGGCGGGGTTTGATCCCAACGTTGTGATGCTTGCTGTTGATACAGCTGAAGAGCCAGTTACCAAATCATTGTCCTCTTCGCCCGAAGTAGACATTGTTGATTACACAGGCAATAGCGAATTCGGCCATTGGATCGAGACGCATGCAACTGGTGAGATCTTCACCGAGAAGGCTGGTGTAAACTCAATTATCATTGACTCGATTGATGATTTCAGAGGTATGACAAGCAACATTGCCTTTTCTCTTTGTCTTTACTCTGGTCAGATGTGTACAGCACCGCAGAATATCTTCATTCCCCAGAAGGGAATCGAGACCAATGATGGCCACAAGACCTATGAAGAGGTCGTGCAAGGTATTGTGAAGGCTATCAATGGCTTACTAAAAGATCCTGACCGAGCAGCAGAAGTGCTTGGTTGTGTGCAAAGCTGCGCGACTGCGGATCGCATTAAAATGCATGCATCGTCGGGGGAAACGGTGGTGCGGGCATCTGAGGATCTCATTAACCCCAAGTTCAAAGATGCCCGCGTACGTTCGCCGCTTATTCTTTCAGTCGATGTGAGTGATGATAAGCACTATAGCCACGAGTCTTTCGGACCAATCTGCTGGATGATTGGCACTCAATCGACACAAAATAGTGTTGAAGTTGCCTCGCATCTGGCACGAGTGGTTGGTTCTATTACCTGTAGCATTTATTCTCAAAGCGATGAAGTGCTGGCACAAGCAAGTGACACAATGGTTGAAGCTGGTGCATTGGTGTCTTGTAACCTGACTGGCCCCCTCTATGTCAATCAAACGGCTGCCTTCAGTGATCTGCATGTCTCTGGACTTAATCCATCTGGAAATGCCACACTCTGTGATGCTGGATTTGTGACACGACGTTTCCGCATCGGACAAAGTCGTATGCCAATGACTGAATTGGCTGATCAGAAAGAGCCGGCTCATGCCAGCGTTTGAGTTTGAGGGTATTCGCCCAGTTGTTGATCCCACGGCTTTCGTACACCCGAGCGCTGTTCTGATTGGTGATGTCATTATTGGTCCTGGTTGCTTGGTTGGACCATGTGCGGTACTGCGTGGTGATATTGGCCGACTGATTATGAAAGAGGGCAGTAATCTGCAAGACACATGTGTCGTGCACTGTTTTCCTGGCCGTGACACGGTTATTGAAGAAGAGGGACATGTTGGCCATGGGGCGGTGCTCCACGGATGTCAGATTGGTCGCAATGCGCTGGTGGGGATGAACGCGGTCATCATGGACGAAGCAACCATTGGCGAAAATAGCTTTGTGGCAGCCATGTCTTTTGTGAAAGCAGGGACAGTGGTCCCCCCGAACTCGGTTGTGGCAGGTATTCCCGCCAAAGTCATCAAGACATTGAGTGAAAAAGAAGTCGCTTGGAAGCGAGAGGGTACAGGGCATTATCAATATCTTGCTCAGCGGCATCTCGCGACAACCAAAGAGGTCGAACCATTGGCAGCGATGGAGGCAGATCGCAAACGTGTGCCTCCGCTAGGGTACGAGCCCAAGCACGAGCGTGATAGCAACGAAAAGTAGTTGTTATTGTGACGTTTGGCTATTGATCGCACCGACAGCATCTTGAGCGCAACTTGCAATCAGCTCACTTCGGGTTGGATGTGCATGTATGGTCGAAGCAAGATCTTCCATGGTAGCGCCTAGCTCTAGAGCCAGTGCAACTTGTTGAATCATTTCGGCAGCACCAACGCCGCTTATAAATCCACCTAATAACAATCCAGAGTCAGTGTCGTAAACAAGTTTGGTCACACCATCTGTCCGTCCTTGCGCAGCAGCTAAGCCACTAGCGCCCCAGATTTTTTTGGTGCTCGCGTTGGGAATGCCAGCATCATCTGCATCTGATTCAGACATTCCACATCCTGCCATTGGAGGGTTGGTATAGATTGTCCATGGGATGGCTGCTGGATCAAAGGCAACAGGCTGTTCGGCCATCGCATCGACAGCAATCCGTCCTTGGTGGGCAGCTTTTGATGCAAGCAGAGGCGTACCAGTCACGTCACCGGCAGCAAAGATACGAGGGTTCGAGGTGCGCTGCTGAGAATCGACGGTGATAAAGCCATCAGCATCTGTTGAGATACCTGCCGTATCCAGACCTAAGCTGCTGCTGCTGGGTCGTGGGGTTGTGCAATCCACAACGAGATCAAAAGTTTCTGTCTTCTCAGTACTATTTTCATTGAGTTGTACGGTTATCTTCCCCTCGCCTGCGTTGGATCGCAGCAGCTTTGCATGAGGCATAAAGCTTGCGCCAAGTGCGCGAAGTCTGCGTTGGGCTGGTCGCTGTAGATCACGATCAATGTCATGTTTGTCAGGCGATAAATCAGCGATTGTGACCAAGCCGCCTAGTTCAGCCAGAATGCTGCCAACTTCCAGGGCAACCATTTCTTGGCCGACAATAAGAACTCTTTGATCCTTTACGTTCGCTGTCCATGAAGCTGCTGGTGTTTGTACTTCATCGACGTTGTGATCTAAGGCGGGATGTTCTCCAGGTGTAGTGCCGGTTGCGATAATCGCTCGGCGGAACTTAAAACGCTGCGGGGGATCGCTGTTGACACCGAGGCTTCTTCCATCCTGGAATGTTGCAGTGCCTTGCACAACGGTGATGTTGAGAGAACTCGCTTGTTTATTAAGCGCGGTGCCCAGTGACGCAACAGTTTGGTCTAGCATTTCAAGAAGTTGCGTCTGAGGTATTGCTGGAACGCTTATTTCTTGCTCGTTGATGACGCCATCTCGAACCATTCGTAGTCGTGTTGCGATGAGTTTGGATGGAATGCACGCTTCATGGAGGCACCGACCTCCCAGATTCTCTCGTGGGTCAACCAGTGTCACCTTTTGGCCGGAAGCCGCTGCATGGAACGCAGCTTCGTATCCAGCTGGGCCAGCGCCAATGATGACTAGTTCAGCTTCTTGGGCGAACTCACCAACAACCATTAAAGGTGGCTCCAGTTATGAAGAGAGAACAAATTCAAGAGGGTTCTGCAATTGTGCTATGACAAATTGAAGGAAGGGAATTTCTTTCCCCCCGTCAATAATTCTGTGATCAATAGAGTGACTCAAAGGCATAATCAGTCGTGGTTTAATCTCACCATCAACAACCCATGGCATTAGTCGCATTCGCCCGGCAGCAAGCACTGCAACCTGTGGTGGAGTAATGATTGGTGTTGAGTAACGACTGCCACCAATAGCACCCGCATTAGAGATCGTGTAGGTGCCTCCTCGCGTATCATTGACAGCAAAGGAAGCACTTCTCGCGTTTGCCGAAATGACATCTAAGGCATCGGCAATGTGCAGAATTGATAGTTGATTCGTATTGTGAATCACTGGTGCCACAAGGCCTCGCTCGGTTTCAACACCAATGGCAACATTAATGTACTGCCGATAAACAATTTCACTTGTGTTCTCATCGACACTGGCATTAAAGATAGGGAAGCGTTCAAGTGCTCGAGTGACTGCCCGCACTAAGAAGCAGAGCATGGTGATCTTTCGCTCTGGATGGCTTGTATTTTTGTGAGCCTTTCGTAGCGATTCTAGATCAGTCACATCAGCGTCATCGGTGTCCGTGACATGTGGAATCGTTGCCCACGACTGACTCATAATTCGGGCAATGGTGTGTCTGGCCTGACTTAAAGGCTGACGGATGACCATTCCATATTGATCTTGATCCGGGCGACCACCGGGAATTTCTGACAGTGAGAGTGCTGGCGATGTCGGGAGATTTGCGGCATTGATCACTTGTGGAGGTGGTGATGGCGATCCAGCCACTGAAGAAGGTGGCACAGGTAGTGGCGATACACGTACTGGCGAGGATATCTCAGCTGCAGCAGGCGGCACCACGTCATTGGAGTCAAGATCGCAGAGGTGAATGCGTCCGCCAGGGCCAGATCCTTGTACGTTCGTGAGATCGATGCCTCTTTGACGTGCCATTCGGCGCACGGAGGGTGCGGCTACGATACGGCGTTGTTGCGACGTTTGCGGTGATGGTGTTATTGGCGTTTTGATTGGCGCTGCCGGTGCTGGCGCGGTCGTGCTTTGTGGAGCGACATCTGTTGCCTCAGAGCCATCTGAAAAGGAAAACATGACATCGCCGACATGTACGAGCTGTTGTTCACTCACATGAACACGCGCCACGGTTCCGGTATAAGGCGACGGTATCTCAACCCGCGCCTTGTCTGTTTCTACCTCTATGAGTGGTTCATCTTCGCGCACCGACTGACCTTCAGCAACCATGATGGACATAATCTGTCCTTCATGAACACCCTCACCAAGGTCAGGTAGTATAAAGTCGCGGGTCATGTTAGCGGCGTCCGTAAAAAGCAGTTCGCAGTCTATTGCCAGGTCATTGACTCCTGAACCTTCTCAATAATGGTGTCAGGATCAGGTAAGAAATGTTGCTCACATTGAAAATAAGGGAATGGGATATCGTAGCCAGAGATGCGTCCAATTGGCGCAAGTAGGTGACCGAAGGCATACTCGTTGATTCGAGCAATAATCTCAGCTCCGATTCCACAGGTCTTATGGCCCTCATGCACAACCACGCAACGACCAGTCTTCGTCACGGATTCGATGATGGTCTCGGTATCCATAGGCTTGATGGTCAGTAGATCAATCACTTCTACATTGATGCCGTGCAAGCTGGAAAGATCATCAGCAGCTTCAAGTACTGGGCGCATCATGGCGCCGTATCCGATGAGTGTGAGATCGCAGCCTTCGCGAATGATCTGGGCCTTGCCGATCTGCGCTACCTCTGGCTGATCCGGGACATCTTCACGGAAGGCGCGGTAGACGGCTTTGGGTTCATAGAAAATAACTGGATCAGGATCCTGAATTGCAGCGGCTAATAAGGCTCGGGCATTGCGTGGTCCAGAGGGAATAACGACTTTGAGCCCTGGGGTGTGAGCCCAATACGCTTCGCGTGATTCCGAGTGGTGCTCAACGGCTCGAATGCCACCACCATAAGGCGTGCGCATTACCATTCCGAGTGGCTGGCCATGACGGGTCCGATTTCTGTAGCGAGCCATGTTCTGTTCGATTTGATCAAACGCCTGCATCGTGAATCCAGAAAACTGAATCTCTGCCACTGGTTTTAGACCATAGATTGCCATGCCAACCGCAGTGCCAATAATGCCGCATTCAGCGAGTGGAGAATCCATCACGCGTTGCTGGCCATACTTCAACTGGAGACCCTTCGTCACACGGAAGACGCCACCATTGACGCCAATGTCCTGGCCCATCAGACAGACATCTGGATCACTTGAAAGAGCTTCGTCGAGCGCAAGATTGAGCGATTCGACCATTGTTCGTTGGGTCATCGCGCTCATAAGTTCAATCCCTTTCGGGCGAGCCGTGAGAGATAGTCTTTCTTCTGCTCAATCAGCTCAGGCGGCATGGTGTGATAGACAAAGTCAAAGATCTCTTCAGGGCGTGCCTTAGCGACTTCACGGAATCGCGCCCGGGCGTCGAGTACGCGTTGTTCGCATTCTTCATGAATACGTTTGCATTCATCCTCAGTAAGAATGGATTCACGGTTTAGAAATCGTTCAAAGCGAAGCAGGGGGCAGCGCTGATGCCATGGATCGACGTGTTTATCTTCTCGATACACCTTGGGGTCATCAGCAGTGGTGTGTAGGCTCATACGGTAGGTGACCGCTTCAATCAGAGATGGCCCCTGGCCGGCTCTTGCTCGTTGGGTTGCGGTTGTTGTCGCTGCAACCATGGCAAGGATGTCGTTGCCATCTACGCGAATACTCGGGATGCCAAAGCCAACCCCACGCACCGCGAGTGATTCTGTGGCAGCTTGTCGCTGAATTGGGGTTGAGATTGCCCAGCCATTGTTTTCACAAATGAAAACACAGGGTGCTTTGTATACGGCGGCAAAGTTAAAGGCTTCATTAACAGCCCCCTGCGAAATTGCTCCATCCCCAAAATTGACGGTGACGCAATTGGGTTGTTTTTTATGGGCCATGCCCATGGCAACGCCCACGGCGGGTAGGACGTGAGACCCAATCACGATTGAGAATGGAAGATCATTAACACCGTCTGGCGGCGGGAAGCCTTCATGATATCCGGCCCAGAGCAATAACAATTGTTCCATGGACCAACCGCGCCAGATTTGGGCGCCGAAGGATCGGTAGGATGGAGCAAACCAGTCATCGGCTGTAAGTGGGAAGACTTGACCAATCTGTGTTGCTTCTTGGCCAAGATTAGGCGCAAATGTACCCATCTCGCCCTGGCGTTGCATTGCGAGCATGCGCGCATCAAACTTACGAGTCAAGACCATGCCGACATAAAGTCGCCGGAGTTGATCACTGCTCAGCTTCGGTGCTTTGGTCATATCGGCTACACCCTCCTCGTTGAGGATCTGTAGCACATTGATGTCATCTAGTTGGACTGATTTTGTGTCCATCGTGGTCCCAATAGTGGGCTGGCAAGATCTCTGATTACCCATTTGGGCAGGTGGGATGACTGTCTCAATCACCACCGGATCGGCAGCCTGGATATTCGGTGTCTGACTGTTCATGGCAGGTTCTCAAAACGCGATAGCGATCTGGGAAAGCACCTATCTTACGATCATGTACGCACTCTTGCCACTGATTTATAGTCAGTCCCGTAACAGGGACCTAGAGGTCAATGCGCTTCATATGTTCGAAGGAATTCTGGCAGGCTTGACAGTAGTAGATCATTCGGCACCGAGTTGGGCCAAAGGGGCTATCGAGGCTGGTCTTGTTTGACTGGCAGAAGGGGCATTTAATCACAGATGTCGTCAACGGTACACGGTCTTTTTGAGGTGGACCGTGCTCTGGAACGGTCACGCCGTGATCTTTGAGTGAAACCCGCCCCGCTTTGGAGATTCGATCAGTTGTCCAGGCCGGCTCGAACACCCATTGCACTTGACACGATTTAACTTCAGGGATGTCAGCGATGCGCGTGGTGACATCTTTCGTGATCATATCCAACGCTGGACAACCCGAAAATGTTGGTAGTAATGTAATTGTTGCGCTGCAGTCATCGTCTAACTCTACAGTTTCAACCAATCCGAGATCAACAATACTACAAGGCAATTCAGGATCAAGGATCTCAGAAAGTGCAGCGTGGATTGAGCCCAGGATGTCTGTTGGAGTCACCATGCGGCGCCAGGATCTGTACTGCGGACTTCATTCATTTCCGTCCACTGTGCAAGGAAGTGGTCAGCGTGTCTTCCATTTCGGCCGCCGCGTGTTTCGTTTTCGGGCAACTTGATAGTTGCGGTAAGCTCTGTAGAACTTAGCACGGTGTTAATAGCAGCAGACCATTCATTGAACAGTTCTTCGCGTCCATCACCAATTGAAGTATTGATGTCTGAATTCATTTCTCGTTGTTCAAAGAGCATCCCGGCATGGGGCGTTAACAGATCCAATGCTGTTTGTATTCGATCCCTTGACTCTAAAGGACCCGATCCGAGTCGTTGCATCCAGTCGTTGAGATACACAATGTGGAGCGTCTCTTCCGCTCTTAGTCGCCGCGTTCGCTCGACAAGATCGCCATTCTCAAACTGGCCGAGTCGATCAAGTGCTGGCGCTGCATAGTGTGCAAAAAACCAACGTCTCACAAAGGCGGTGGCCCAATCAAATTCATCTGGCACAGTGACAAGATCACAACAGCGGTATCCGGCAGGCTCTCTTTCGTAGGCAATGACATCAGGATCGAGGTTGAAACGGGCGCCAAGATACTCATAAAGCACTAAAGCGTGGCTGAGGTCATCTTGCGCCATCGATGACGACGCAATATCTTCTTCAAGTATCGGGCCCAAGCCGGTCCAGTCACTCTGTATGTGTCCTAGCAATAACTTATCATCGGCCAGCTCTAGCACGAGTAGGGCCTCGAGGTCATTGTGCATCATGTCCATCGGATTCGTCACGTTTCATTGATTCCTAGAAATGACTCTGGATGTCATCTTTGACATACTCATTGATATCTTCTGTTTTACGTATGGCAGCCCATTTCATCCGCACTGACTTACTGTAGCCGCGGGCGAGTCGATAGGTCTGATCATGAGTTCGCCAAATCAATTGATTTGGAGCCGTAGACTTAATTTGATCGAATGGGACCACTCGCACTTGTACTACGTTTTTTCCGTGTCGTGCGATTGCTCTTTGCAGAGCGGTGTCGGCATCAGGTGCATTTAATAAACCCACTTCAACGTGAATATCACCTCGTTTGCGTTGAGTGAAGATGGCCCAAGCCGGATCTGTCGCGGTGTCGGGACCGTCGCAACCGAGTGCGTTATCGATTGCCTCTTCGGCACAATGTGTCTCCCGCAATGCATCGGCAGGGTGCACCCAAATATTGACGCAAACCTCATCTTGTCCATAGTGCTCACATGCATACTCGAGTGCAAGTTGAATGTCTGGTGCGTTGAGATAGCCAGCATATCTGTGTGCCACGCCTTCTTTTTTGCACGTGTAAACAATGTATGAGTTAAGGGCGCCGTCGATAGACGGGGCTAGCTCACTATCAAATGAAAAATCGCGTTGTCGGAGTTTTGACATCGTTTGCTCCTCAGGCCGCGGGGGGCAACGATGTAGAGCCTGCAGCAATAGCGCGGCGGACCCATGCACCCTGTTCATATGAGAATCGACGCAGTGCAAGCCTCTTCGCGTTACACGGCCCGTTGCCTCTAATGACACGGAAGAATTCATCCCAGTCAGGATCTGTAATACCCCAGTGTCCTGTTGCTTCGTCTTGAACACACTTTTCATCGATGCGCTTTGAGGTCACCATGCCTTGGGCGTCTTTCTCACATATGTGTATGACGAGACCGAGGTCCATGGCAGCGGGCGCGAATCGATCAACAAAGCGCTGGCGAAGTGAGTCATTTGTTTCGGTTTTCATTCGCCATTTCATTGGCGGCATATGTTCACATCCAGGCTTATCGTGGGGGCCAAAAAACATAATCGAAGGACCCCACCAGCGATCAAATGCTTGTTGTGTCATGGCTTTCTGTGATTTCGTGCCACTCATTAATGTGAGCACCATGTCTTCGCCACTTTTGAAGTGGAAAGCTTCCTCCATATTGATCCGGTGCATCGTACGTATGTAAGGACCGAAGGCACCATCTGCCAGAGTCTTCTGGTTCATAATGGCAGCGCCATCGATAAGCCACTGAATCATGGCAATATCTGCCCAAGTAGGAGCAGGGTAGTTAAAACAATTGTGATATTTTGTCTTGCCGGTACACAAATCACGCAGCATTTCATCTCGTGGTTTACCCAGGTCTTGGGAAACGCGATAGAGCATTTGTCCATGACCCACTTCATCTTGAACCTTCGCAGTTAAGGCAAGCTTGCGTCGTAGACTTGGAGCACGTGTGATCCACTCACCTTCTGGAAGAGCGCCAATGATCTCGCTATTGGCATGATGCTCGGCCATTCGAAGCATGCCGAATCGGTACGCCTCAGGCATCCAGTCACCTGGTTCAATAAGCAGCCCGTCGGCAATTTTCTTCTCAAACTCAGCGAGCTTGGCTTGGTCCTCCTGAGAGGGGTCAATGCTCATTACGGGATTTGATGCTCCAGACATTTGTGTCCTATCTAACGGGTGAGGCAAGTTGCAGTAACAAAAGCAGTCTTGAGATCGCCTAGGTGCGCTCAATAAGTGTCGCCAACCCCTGGCCAACACCTATACATAGTGTAGCCAACCCACAGGTTCCGCCGCTGCGACGGAGTTCGTGTACCAATGTGGTCACCAATCGAGCTCCAGTACAACCCAGGGGATGGCCGATGGCAATGCCGCCACCTTTGGGATTGATATTGGCTTCTTCGATACCTAATTCCCGAATGCAGGCGACTGACTGGGCAGCAAAGGCTTCATTGAGCTCGACGATATCGATATCAGAAAATGATCGGCCAGCACGTTTTAGGCATTTTTTTGTCGCAGCGACCGGGCCAATGCCCATGTATTTTGGTTCCACGCCGGCAGCAGCAGCAGCGCCCACAACGGCCAGAGATTCAAGGCCCAGTGACTTTGCGACGTCGGTACTTGCTAAGACTAATGCTGCAGCGCCGTCATTAATGCCTGAGCTATTCCCGGCAGTGACGGTTCCTTTGTCGTCACTGGAAAATACAGGGCGAAGCTTGGCAAGTTTTTCAAGTGTTGTGTCAGGCCGTGGATGCTCATCGCGACTGACCACTATGGCATCACCTTTGCGTTGTGGAATCTCAACAGAAATGATTTCTTCGTCAAAGAGCCCAAGTTCATCGGCAGCCGCCCACTTTTGTTGGCTCCATAGAGCGAAGCGATCTTGGGCTTCACGGTCGATGCCGTATTTTCGAGCCACATGCTCCGCAGTTTGTCCCATACTGTCTGAACCCCACAACTCATGCAGTTGTGGATTTGTAAAACGCCAGCCTATCGTGGTGTCTTGGAGTGTCTGTTGACGAGTGAACGCGTGCTCTGATTTACTGAGCACAAACGGAGCACGGCTCATACTTTCAACACCACCGACCACAACAATATCTGCCATACCCGCTTCAATGGTCCGCGCGCCAAGGTTCACCGCCTCCAGTCCCGAAGCGCAGAGTCGATTAACAGTGCATCCGGGTACAGAAACAGGAAGTCCAGCGAGTAACCCAGCCATGCGAGCGACATTTCGATTGTCTTCTCCGGCTTGGTTTGCTGCGCCGAAGTAAATGTCGTCAATCTTTGCAGGATCGATACCTGCACGGTCAACGGCAGCTTTAATGACCAGTGCGGCCATGTCATCGGGACGAATAGAACTGAGTGCACCGCCATATCTTCCAATCGGTGTACGTACTGCTGAGAGAATTGCAGCCTTTGGCATAGTCAATAGAGTCCTTTTCTGAGATGAGCGCGTTACTCGGGAGTTTTAGGTCCGCGGGCAAAGGCAATTGAAAAGAGTACTGCAGCAATAATCAGTAGTACCAATCCAATAATCAGAGTCACGCGTGGACTTTGTAGGAAGAAGCTTGTGAAAAAGAGGCTGAGCCCGAAAATACACACAAGCAGTCCTGGCATGAAATACTTGCCTTCAAGTTGCCGTGCCATTATTGAATACCTCCCGAGTGAGTGTTGATCATTGAGGCCAGGTTCGCTGGTGCTTGAAAACGACCGTCTTGAGTCTGCGCATTGAGCGTCTCAAGGAGATCAATGATACGGTCCGCGCCAACTTCAGCAGCCCACTCAAATGGGCCCTTGGGATAGTTTGTTCCCAGTCGAAGTGCGGTGTCAATATCATCAGTGGTCGCAACGTCCTGACTTGCCGCCCATGCAGCTTCGTTAATGATAGCCGCCACAATACGAGCAGCGATGTAGCAATGTTGTTGTGGCTCTATCGGACTAAAAGTAGATACTGCGGCTTGTAGTCGATCGGTCATCTCTAATTGTATGCCCGTTCGTTCGATGGCAGTTGTTGGGGGGTTGACTGTGTAGTCATAGCACCCCAGCTTCGTTTTGCGTCCAAGATTGCCTTTGGCGACAAGTCCTTCTTGAGCCTCGCTTGGCGCAAGTCGTGCAGGGCATTCAAGGCGCTCCCAGACAGATCTTGTCGTTGCAGTATTAACATCCTGTCCAATGAGATCAGTTAATTCAAAGGGGCCCATTTTGAAGTCGCAAATGTCGCGCATCACATGATCAATTGTGTCTATACCCGCATAACCATCTTCATAAATCCGCCATGCTTCCAAATAATAGGGGCGTGCGACTCGGTTGACGATAAACCCTGGTGTATCACTGGCACGAACAACGGTTTTTCCCCAGCTGTTGGCAATGGCCGCGGCTTGGTCAGCCACAGCGGCAGTGGTTTTTTGTCCACGAATAATTTCAACCAGCGGCATTAATGCGGCAGGATTGAAAAAATGCATTCCAACCACCCGTTCTGGACCTTTAATGGCATCGGCGATCTCCGAGACGGAGAGTGATGATGTATTGGTTGCAATAACTGCATCTGGTGCTAGTAATTCAGCAATTGGGCCAAGCGTGTCAGCTTTAACACTGAGATCTTCAACAATGGCTTCGATGACTAAATCACAATTGCCTAGATCCTTCACCTCAGCGGAGGCATTAAGTCGTGCCATTCCATCATCACAAGCAACCTGATTGATGCGGCCTTTCTCTACCAGTCGCTCAAGTCGTTTGGCAACAAGGGATTTTCCGGCAGTGGAAAGATCAAGTTCCCGGTCAATAAGACGGACATGCCAGCCAGCAAGTGTGGCAACTTGTGCGATACCTGTTCCCATTGTGCCAGCACCAAGGATGCCCACTGTTCCACAGGTTGTTGATGCAGCTGGCGTTGTTGCTGCGCACATCTTTAATATCCCTTACTGAATATGTGGCTATGAGCCATTAAATTTAGGAGTTCGTTTCTCTAGGAATGCTGTCACACCCTCAAAGTGATCACTGGTTTTTCCCGCAGTTTCTTGCGCAAAAGCTTCTGCCTCAAGCTGTGTGGGTAGGTCATTATCAAGAGCCTCATTGAGCAGTCGTTTGGTCAAGGCAATAGCCTGGGAAGGCATTGCCGCGAGGCGGGCGGCCATGGTTTGAGCCTCGGTTGCTAATGCGTCGCTTGGTACAAGCTTATTAATCAAGCCAATAGCCATCGCCTCTTCAGCAGTCACTTTACGGCCGGTGCAACAGAGTTCCATGGCACGACCGAGACCAATAAGCCGGGGCAATATAAATGTACTTGCTGAGTCTGGAATCAGCCCGACATTCACAAACACTTCAATGAAACTCGCCTTTTCGGAGGCAATTCGTAAATCACAAGCAAGGGCAAGGCTGCAGCCAGCGCCGGCGGCAACGCCATTAACCGCTGCGATGACCAGTTTTTTCATGGTCCGGATGCGCATCACGATGGGGTTGTAGCGTCGTCTTAGATCGTCACCCAACTCCGGTATATGTCCAGGGACGTACTTCTCTTTGAGCTCTGACAAATCTTGTCCGGAACTAAAGGCACGACCATCGCCAGTCAGAATGATGACCTGAACACTTTTGTCACGTTCAAGTGTCTTGAGCGCATCAATGAGCTCAGTTGTAAGTTCATCGCTAATTGCGTTAAGAGAATCAGGTCTATTAAGAGTAAGGGTTGCTACCCCGTCTTGGTGGGTGACCATAATCGTTTTGTATTCAGTTGCAGTCGCCGTCATAGGTGCATTCCAGAGATAGTAAAACTATTGATTTTAGTGTCATTATTTTTGATGTCTATTGGCCTTGGAAATGTGGCCGGCGTTTTTCCATAAAGGCCTTCATGCCTTCTTTTTGGTCAGCCGTTGAGAACAACATATAGAAAAGCTTGCGTTCATACTCAAGGCCTTCGCTTAATGAAGACTCAAATGACTTGAGTACAGATTCTTTGGCTAGTTGTAGCGCAAGCGGCGGTTTGGTTGCCATTGCGTGTGCGACCTTCATGGCTTCAGAGAAGAAGTGCTCTGGTGGGACCAAGCGACTGATTAATCCGTGAGTCAACGCCTCTTTGCCGGTGAGGAATCGACCGCTAAGAACGACATCCATTGACATCGCTTTTCCAACCGCACGCGTGAGCCTCTGTGTTCCACCGGCGCCTGGCATGACGCCAATATTAATTTCTGGTTGTCCGATGCGACTGCTTTCAGAAGCAACAATGACATCACACAGCATCATGAGCTCGCAGCCACCACCAAGAGCAAAGCCACTCACCGCCGCAACAATTGGTTTCTTGATGCGGCGGATTCGTTCCCAACGTGCAAATTGATCACGGCGGAACATCTCAAAGGTAGAGGCTTCTGCCATATCACCGATATCAGCACCAGCGGCAAAAGCCCGCTCATTTCCGGACAGCACGATGACATGAATTTCTGGATCTGCATCGAAAGCCTCAAGGGCCTCGATCAGTTGTTCCATAAGTTCTAAGTTAAGAGCATTCAAAACCTTGGGGCGGTTCAGGCGTGCAATGCCCACATGATCCTCTCGATCAGTCAGGATAAAAGATTCATCACTCATTCGTTCAAAGCCTCTGGGTTGTTGCTGCTCGAGCTGACTGCTCGATGTCTTTGGATCATTTTTTGAAGTGTCTCTTTCGGAAGGACACGTTGTTCTTGGAGGCCTCGCCCAACAAGGCGATCGCCATCAAACACTTCTACTTTGCAGATGACTCCTTTGGCAGTCACCTCGGTGGCTGTGGCAACGGCCCGAATGTTTTTTCCAACTGGTGTTGGTGCCACATGTTCGATCTCAAGTCTGCGGCCGATTCCCTCTTCATGAGGTTCAAGATGATCCACGAGGACCTTTCTAGCGGCGAGCTCCATGTGATGTGCCATAGACCAGGTGGAATAGACGTCATGGACGACGACCTCGTCAAAGGCCGGGCACATATCCCGTGTGACAGTGGCCTCAACGGCCGCGACGTTACCGACCTTTAGGCTGGGTTTCATGGACCATTTAGTCTACCCGCTGGCACGAGAGGGTGTCCTTCGGATATAGATAGGGCATGGTCTCAGGTCTAATTATCCTATTTCTCACAGCATTAGCGCTTATTTGGAGCTTTCTAGTAGTCATTCTGCTCTATGAGATGCAGCGTCCACCTCGGCATACTGCCGGCTGGGCCTTGGCAACCGCTCGACCGATGACGCCTGATCAGGTCGGCTGTGATTTCTCTAGCCCAGCCATTGTCGATGCGCAGGGGCAATCAGTACCGATCTGGATGATCGAAGGGCGTCCTCCAGCAGCTCGTGAGCCACTGACAGTTGTGTTTATTCACGGTTGGGGGCAATCCCGGCTCGACATGTTGCCACTGGTGCATACGTACTTGAATCAAGCTGATCGTCTGGTGCTTTTTGACCTTCCTGGTCATGGTGAGGCTTGTGGCACCTCAGCATTGGGCGCCAAAGAAGTCGACGGTTTATTGGATCTATTGGCGCAGTTAGACAATCATTCGTACTTGCTAGTTGGAAATTCGATGGGTTCAGTTATTGCCTTCGCTGCAGCTTCTCGTCCAGAACCAATTGCAAAGAGGGTCCGCGGTGTGATCGCTTATGGGGCCTACATTAAGTTCCATCAATCACTGGTTGGTCGACTTCGTTTAGCCGGTTATCCAAGTCGACCAATTTCAGACGTGGCGCTTTGGGTCATGAGTTTGCTACAAAAGAAGCCACTGTCTCTATCCGACCAGCAAATCAGTTTGCAGTGTCCCGTCATGTTAATCACTGGTGAGAGGGATCAGATTGCCTCTCCCGAAACCGCAAAGCGCATTGCAGATCAACTTCCCAGTGGCTCTCTTTGGATCGTGCCTGATGGATTACATTGCGATGCATGGGAATGCCAGCCAGAGCAGCACCAAGTTCAGATCGAGAATTTCCTCAAACAATTTGATCGACCATCTTGATTTATTGCACGTCGGAGCAATCTGTACTTGACAGCAGTTTCGGCACTAAATCACCGGCCGTTCCGATCAAGCCAATGTCATTTTTTGCTAAGCCATCGATTTTTTCCGTATTAATACAAATGATCTGGGCACCAGCACTCCGAGCGACTTCAATAAGGCCGGCGGCGGGGTAGACACATGCACTTGTTCCGATGACCAAGAGTAGTTCTGTGGTAAGGCAGGATTGCTCGGCACGCGCCCAGGCATCGCTCGGTAGCGACTCTCCAAACCAAACGACATCTGGACGTAGTGGTGCGTTACAGTTGGGGCACGGCTGTGGTTTTGGTGGTTTGGCCAAGTCAATATTCTCACGGTATCCACACCGCGCATGACAACGATCAGCAATGAGTGTTCCGTGTAGATGAATCGTATTGCGAGCGCCCGCACGTTCCAGAAGATCATCAACGTTTTGTGTGATATGAGCCATTGATTTTTGGGCTGCTAAAGAGGTATGGGCTGCATTAGGCTTTGCAGCGGCAAGATTTCGACGGCGCGATGAATACCAATCGAGTACGAGTTTTGGGTCTTCAGAAAAACCCTCTGGTGAGGCAAGCCGCATTGGATCATGTTTTGCCCAAATGCCACCCGTATGTTTATCGCGAAATGTAGAGAGGCCAGATTCGGCGCTCAATCCAGCTCCAGAAAATGAAACCGTTGAGTTGACAGATTGAACGATTGCAATTGCATCGTCCAGGACATTTCGTGTCAATGTGTTCCGCCTGACGTAGGCACGCCCTCGGCCATGCTCGATTCTGGACCCACGCCTGATGGTGTGGTGGGTGGTAGGTCACTGGTTATTCCAGATTGATTGTTGCTCATCGGTAACTCATTGGAGCCATCTTCCAGTAACTCCAACAACTGATCTGAGCCTCTGCTGATGCGATAAAGTTGTTGGTTGTCAAGCTGACTCTTGAATTGCTCAAGCATGTAGGCTTGCAATCGTTGTGCTGCTGGAGGATTAATATTGACAAGCATTTCAAACTCCAAGAGCCAGTCCTCCATCGACTCGGTGAATGTTCGTGCTCGATCAAAGTCGCCAACGATCAAAGCAGCCTGGAATGCAATCTTGGAGAGAGCAGGCGAAAACAAGACATCGTCAGCGCTATTGAGTAGTGTTGCTGCCTTTGCGTTATCGCCGTTAGCCAAAAGTAGGGGGAGAAGACGTAAAAGAACTTCTTCTTTTTGCTCAGCAGAAATCAAGTTGGTATTTGCATCGAGTGAATCAGCGAGTACATCAGCCCTGAGTTCATTGTCGGCATTTTCACTTCTTTGAAGTATGACATCAACATCAATGATTGAATCGACAGGCATTTGAGCAGCCATTCTTCGTATTGAGCTCGTGAAAAGACTTTGCTGGGATTCTGGTGGAGCAACACTAGACAAGGTAAGCACTGAATTGAGATCACCTTTTTTTGTCATCAGCGATTCAACAGCCAGCGGGTAGATGGCGCTGTCTTGCATTCGGTCGATGAGCGGTTGGTATTGCCCCCGAGCGAAGAGGCCTTGCCCGATGGCATATTTTTCGTCGATCGGAGCAGTATCAAGTCGAGCCTCATACTCATCAAGTTGTTCATCTTCAGCGACCAGCGCCTGTAACCGTTCGAGTGATGGCAGTGTGCTTTCTCTTGTTGCATGGGACAGCACATCCCGCAAAGACTCTGGGTCAAAATTACTAGGCGGATTTTTTGTCAGTATGGACCAAATTGCCTGGGCGGCAGGTTCGCGCAGTGGCTCATTTGCGAGCCATGGCAATGATGGAGCCAGCCCATTCGGTGATGGTTTGGCAGCAAAAAACATAAGGTATTGGCGAACGACGTTCTGTTCCGTCTCTGCGGCCAGCGCCACTGCAACACTCTCTTGCAATTCTGGAAATTCCAGCTCATCTGCGAGTTCGGCTGCGCGGGCACGCACCATTGAATCACCATCATTGAGTAAAAAGATCGTTGCCTGTTGCAGATCCATCGTGTCATCATCATCACGTAACAAGATTGCCATACGTTCAATGGCAAAGAGGCGCACGGCGGTGAGTGGATCCTTCATCAGAGATTCAAGTCGCAGCTGTCTCTCTTCAAGGGGGAGGCCAGGCCACAATTTTCGATAGGAGTCCATCATTCTTTCAGCCAGTTGGCTATTGACTTGCCGTTCTTGCTGAAGTTGTTGGTCCAGATCAGAGAGTTGGCGTGTCAGTGTTCGTACCATGTCGCGTAGCCATGATTCGGCAGGCTTGTCTTTGTTGAGCTGCCACCAACGCTGCCATGCACTTGGATCATCTGAGGGCGGTAGGCCGGTCAAGTCTGCAAGGCTGTTGCAAGTGGCTTCAACAATGATCTTTGGCTCATCTCCACTATTCTCGATGATAGACATCAGCTCTAAAGCGCCTTCACGACTTCGGAATGCGGCAAGTGCTCGTATTGCACCGAGTCGCGATTCTGGTGAACCGCTGTTGTTGCTTGCTTCTTTCGCAACCGCCGCGAGAGATGTCTCTGGATCAAACCTCAGTAAGGTTCGCGATAGTGCATCTTGTGTTGATTCCGGTGCATCACGAAGTGCACGAATAGTTGGTTCTAAGAGAGCTTGGGGTGGTGATAATGGTCTTTGGCTGATTGCTTCAGTTACCGCTAGGATGACTGATGCCTCACGGCTTTGGATCGCTTCTTCTAAGACTTGAGTTGCCTGTCCGACATTCATTGCAAGTAACTCGGTAGCTGCCGCCGTTCGAGTAGCTTGGTCAATATCCGCCGATGGGTTCAGTAGAATTGGCTCAAAAATCCGTAGCTGGTTCGCCTGTCTGGGTGACAAGGCTGGTAGGGGTACGGTTTCACGAATCACAGCTGGGTCATCGCCAACCAAATGCGCAGCGGTGGCTGAGGCAGACGATGTGGCTAATGAGAGAGCGATAACAAGGCTCATTATCATGTTCAGAGCACCCGATGACGCCTGGGGAGAAAAGATGCCAGTGAAGGCTATCCAGCGTGCAGTAGAAATTAGAATCATCCCTATCCCCGATCTGCCTCTATCGGCATTAGCGCCTACACTATAGGCACTTATTGAGAGACTCTCAGCTGCTAGGACCTATAAGTCATAGGATGTTTGATCAATGAGCGAGTGGTTAGATGCTGAAGGGCACGCGGATCGAGCATTTGAGATGTTCGATTGTGGTCGTTGGAGTGAGGCTGAAGCTGAACTCCGCAAGGCCTTGGCGCTGAATCCAGATCAGCCCGAATGGCACTTTAATCTGGGAATGACGCTTGAAGCCGCGGGACGCGAGAGGGATGCGTTGGCGAGTTATCAGCGCGCATCGGAGTTGATGCCTAATCAGCCCGAACCCCGTGTTGCCGCTGGAATCATCTTGTCTCAACTAAGTGACGACCGGGCTGCCATCACGTACTTCGATGAAGCACTCGCTTTGGATTCTTCGTGTGAGCCAGCTTACGCTCATAAGATCCATGCTCATGTTGCTTTGGGGGATCACGCCGAAGCCGAAACAACGTATTTCATTTCTCAACAGGCGTTGGCTGAAACAAGTGCTCGTTGTTGTGCCGCGATGGCTGAGAGCCTTCTTGAGCGTGGGGAATTTGGTCGTGCTGAGTGGTGCTTGAGAGAGGCGATTCGAGTCGATGCGTCACTGCCTCGTATTCGAACGATGCTGGCAACTGTATTTGCGATGACGGATCGGCGCCATCAGGCAATTCAGCTATTTCTTCGAGAGCTAAGAGAAGATCCAGGGAGCATTGACACACTACTTGACTACGCAAGTCTGCTTATTGAACTTGGTAGATTGCCAGAGGCCGGTGAGAAATTGCGCCGCGTTCTTGAGCTAGAACCAGCAAATATAGAAGCCCACTATCAACATGGTTTGATCTCAATGCAATTAGCTCGACTCGAGCAGGCACAGATTTCTTTTGAGCTCGTGAGTCGTCTTGACCCAGACTTCCCAGGCATTCGCCGAAATTTGGCTGAAGCACTTGTTGGTCGCGGGCGTCTTGCCGAAGCAAGGCGGTGTTTAAAGACCGAATACGACTTTCTTGCGCACACCACTGGAGATGATGGCAGGTTACTCATTGATGTAGCTTCAACCAAGTTGCTCACAGATTTTGGCCAATTGCTTCTAGATGCCGGGTTGTCACACCGTGCGTCGACCGTACTTCGGCATGCACTGATGAGCGACGATCGTGATGTTGAGATTCTACGCCGACTCTCTTTGGCAAGATTCCAAAGTGGGGATCGCGATGGAGGATGTGCGATGAGTCGCCGGCTTCTCCGATTTGACCCAGAGTTCATTCCTGCAATTCATAATCTGGCGCTTGCAGCATTACAGCAGGGGCGTGTACGTGAGGCCTATGGATGGATTGTGAGGGGACTCAAGATTGACCGCCAGGACGAAGGACTACGTCGTTTGCGCATCCGCGTCTGGGCAATGGCATTTCCAGAACTGATGCACCGTGTTTGGGTAAGCGGTGTTTGGAAGTTTGCTTGCCACCTCGCCAGAGAGCTTCGTGGTCAATTGAGTCGTCTGAAATCGTATAACGGCCGACCACGATAGGAAACGCAATGAAAGCGTCTTCTATCAAAGGCCATGTTTAAAAAATGATCTCTTGTTAGAGCGTGGCACTGGTATATGGAAGCAATGCCATGTAGCGAGCTCGGCGAATCGCACGAGCAATCATTCGCTGCTCCTTGGCGGTGACACCAAGTCGCTTACGAGAATAGATTTTTCCGTTGGGCGTCATCAGACGACGTAGATCATCTGTTGATTTATATTCGACATAGTACTTGCCACTACTGCCGGTTCGGAGATATCCGCCGCGACGAGAGCCTCGATGTCCTTCGTTGTATGTCATGTCTGGCTCCCTATATATTCTGCCCAATGTGGCCAGGGCAAGAGCGGCAGGATAACGGTTTTAGGCTGAGAATCAAGCCCAGCCGCAGATCTGATTGGAACGTGTAGTTGCCCAATTGAGGGTGACTAAGCCGATAGAGTAGGTGCTATGAACCCAATTGAACGGCCAATAATAGGTATTACACCTGATGTTTGTGACCAACGCTGGCGTGTGGCCCCAGCTTACGCGGCTCAGGTCGTGGCAGCAGGGGGGCTTCCATTGGTTCTACCGCCGTTGCCAGAAGTCGCTGAAATGTATCTGGATTTGGTTCAGGGGCTCATTCTGACCGGCGGTGATGATCCTAAGATGGAGCTTTTTGGGGCGGTGACTCACCCCAAGGCGACACCGATTGATCAGCAGCGACAAGCATTTGAGCTGGCATTACTTGATGGCTTGGAACGCCGACAAGAAGTACCACTACTGGGCATTTGTCTGGGGATGCAGCTCATGGCACTCCACGCTGGAGGCGATTTGGACCAGTTCCTACCCGAGAGTCTGCCAACAGCCCATGATCATATGAATGGCGCGATACATGAAGTGGATGGATCATTGGGACATGGGCCGGTTCATAGCCACCACAAACAGGCCGTTAGAGCAGCCGGTTCATTGGCCGTGATCGCTCAAGCGCCTGATGGCGTGATTGAGGCAGTTGCTTGCAATGAGAGGCCGTTTTACGTCGGCGTCCAATGGCATCCCGAGCGAACCGAAAATAGGGCATTAGGACCGGCGTTATTCGAATCTCTGATCCAGGCAGCCCACAGTAAACCGTCTATTGCAGGTTGACTTCTTTCTTTGAAGATCTTGCTGCCGTGTATATTGCTCCATAAGAGTGATTTATCTTTCTTGATCACTCAATGAGAGGAGCCTCTTGTGGATAGATCGACACCGCTTGCTGCAACACATCTTTCTTGGGTATCGGCTCAGATAGATCGTAGAGCCAAAGCAGACCTAGAACCGATTGAGCTGGAGTACCTTTCATGGGGGCCTCCACTCGAGTCAACAGGCACAGCATGTGACATGGTGGCCTCTTTTGGTGAGGGACCACTGGAATATGCAGCGATCCGAAGAGGATGTGCAGTGATTGATGCTTCAAGGCGCGGCACCTTAGAGCTGCGTGGTGATGATCGCTTGGACTTTCTTGATCGAATGGTGACCAACCTTGTCAAGGATCTTGTCCCGGGACAATCGCGTGATGCTTTCTTTTTGAATCGTAAGGGTCGAATCGAAGCTGATCTCGGTGTACTTGCACTCGAAGACCGCATATTGATCGATCTTGATATTCACATGGCGTCCACAGTCGCTGCAGCGCTTGATGCATTCATCATTGTAGATGACGTGACTTTGACGAATGTAAGCGAACAGTTTCACCACCTTCATCTTATTGGTCCCAAGTCAGCTGCTACGTTAGAAGCAGCTGGTGGGGATGGCGCCTCGGCATTAGAGCCAAATGGAATCTGCCAACTAAAAATTGCGGATTGCAATGTCATTGTCAGACGTCAAGATCTGACCGGCGAGGTTGGTTTCGAGCTGATCGTTGATCACGAGAATATCGTTGCTGTGTATGAGTCAATTTTTGCTACTGACCAAGACCCCCAGCCAGGCAAGCGGACAGTGCGGCCGGTTGGTTGGTATGCATTCAATACAGCCCGAGTTGAATCGGGCTTGCCGATTTTTAACATCGACTTTGGTGTCACGAATCTGCCGCACGAAACCGGATTACTAGAGAGCCGTGTGAGTTTTCAAAAGGGCTGTTACCCAGGCCAGGAAATTGTGGCTCGTATGCATAACCTAGGGAAGCCGAAGCAACAGATTGTTGCAATGCAGATCAACACTGACGAACTTCCATTGGCTGGGGCTGCTGTTCTCAAAGGTTGTGACCGTGACGATGAACAGATCGGAGTTGTGACATCCAGTGTCTTAAGCCCGCTGAATTCACTGGTTCCAATCGCATTGGCAATGGTACGCACCGCTACAATTGAAGCGGGGCCAGAAGTTGGCGTGGTTGCTGAGGGGGAGGTTGTCTCAGCGAGCCTTCAGCAGCAATTGACCTTTTTAGTGTGATCGTGATTATTGTGGCGTAGCGTCGTATTACTTTTATTTGGAACGCAATAGCACAATCTTGTTGGTGAATAGCACACTATGGCACTTCCTCAATCTATTCGAATAACAGAAGTTGGGCCACGTGATGGGCTGCAAAATGAGAAGGCCATTGTTGATGTCGATCAGAAGATAGCATTCATCGACATGTTGTCAGTGAGCGGCGTGCCCGAAATTGAAGTGACAAGCTTCGTGAATCCATCCTGGGTTCCGCAAATGGCAGATGCTTCAGAGGTTTGTAGCCGGATCAACCGTGCGCCTGGTGTTCTGTATTCTGCGCTTGTTCCCAATGAACGGGGCCTGCACGCAGCCTTGGAATCGCAGGTCGATAAGGTGGCAATCTTTACCGCGGCTAGTGAAGCGTTTTCTCAGCAAAATACAAATGCAACTATTGATGAGACTTTCCAACGTTTTCTTCCAGTTGTTAAACAGGCAAGAGAAGCAGGACTCCCGATTCGAGCCTACGTGAGTTGCGTTGTGAAGTGCCCTTACGAGGGTGCCATTAATCCGAAGTCGGTGCTACAGGTGGTCCAGCGCCTCATTGATTTGGGCGTAGACGAGATTGACTTGGGTGAAACTTTGGGCGTAGCTCACCCCGATGAAATTGAGCAATTGATAAACATCGTAGGTGAGTGTGTTAATCCAAATTGCCTCACACTTCATCTTCATGACACTGAAGGGCGAGCTCTTGCTTGTGTAGAGCGAGCGCTCACATTGGGCGTGTGGCAGTTTGACGCGGCTTGCGGTGGTTTGGGTGGTTGCCCCTTTGCGCCTGGCGCGGCAGGGAATCTAGCGACAGAGCAACTCGTCTCATTCGCTCAAGAACTTGGCTTGGAGACAAATATAGATGTTTCTGTGATTGCCAAAGCGGGCTTGTTTATTGCATCTTCGCTTGCACAGTGATGTCCATGGTCTCAACTATTGAAATCTAATGGTCACGATCAGCCGTATGATGGGCAGTCGAAAATTCATGCTGTAGCAAGCACTTTGAATCAAGATGATATCTATCTTTAGTGCGTCTAATAGCATGGACAGATAACGTTCGATCATTAATTCGCACGGCTTGGGCTTTGAATGGGAAGCCGAAACTACCTGTGTTTATGAGCATACGCCCACCGCGTTTTACAAGAGATGCTCTGTGTGTGTGTCCATAAACGAGCACCTTTGTCTGTGGTGCAAAGCTGTTAAGAAAACGATCTGAAAGTCCCGAATACTGGCACCAGTACCAAAGGACTCGGGCAGTGGTTATTGGATTCATTGCGAGATGTAACATGGTGACGCGTTCAATTTTATAACGGCGCTGTTCGATTAACTTCTGGCAGACAAGCAATGACTCTTGCATGCGTAGATTAAGTGTGGGCGCACGAGATCCGGTGACTTCACGCCGAATTTGATGTGTAAAACGTTCGAGAATGCGAGCGGAAGGGCACCATGGAGCAATTGCATCGTGAAAAGTATCACCGTGTGTGATCAGAAGTTGTTTCTCGAAGAGCTGGATGTACTTCTTATCAGTTAGAAATGGATCGTGATTGCCTGCAATAAACTCCAGAGTGACGCCTAATTGATCACATAGCTTTCTTAAGTCATCAAGCCTCTGCTGCGCATCATATTTATGAACCTTGTGGTGTAACTCAGCTGAATCACCGTTAATGATGAGGTGGCCGATGTTCTCTAGGAGCGGCTCCAGTCGATGTACGTCGCCCACAGATCGGCGTGGGTGCCCCAGATGAAGGTCGGAGAGAATCAGCCAGGGCGGTTTGCGGGCGTGAGATGTTGGATCCGGAGATGCTGATGCAGCATCACTGCAAACGGATGTAGTCATTGCTACGACTCATCATGTGATTGCGGGGGACCTAATGTAATCATGTTTTTGCCAGAGCGCTTGGAAATCAATGCGCGTTGGTCAGCATGATGCAAGAGTGTGTCGATATCACTGCCATCCCAGGGATACAGGGAGAGGCCGCCGGAGACGCTCAAATTGCCAGGTGCGTCTTGTCCCAACTTAGGGAATCGCATTTGGCAGATCTGATCTTGAAATCGGCGAGCAATTTGCTCAACGGATTCCAGATTGGCGGGCCCACTCTTTCGTGGTCCTTCTGGATCCGCAAAGATCACAGCGAACTCGTCGCCGCCAATTCGGCAAACATGATCTCCACGGCGAACAATGGCTCTAAGAAGTCGAACGGTCTCACAGAGAATCTCATCACCTGCATCATGTCCAAAGGCATCGTTGTAATGTTTGAAGTTGTCAATATCAAACAACATTAACGCAAATGGTCGTCGCATTTCATTTGAGTGATTCATGGTCTCTTGCATGACTCTGTAAAAGAACCGTCGGTTTCCAGCACCAGTTAAGTCATCTTCCATGGCCATCGAGTGGAGTTGCCGATGCGTATGATCAAGTGCCAGCCATCGAGCGAGCCAACCAGCCCAAGATTGCAGCTCAGCAGGATCCGCGTCGTCTGCCGACAACAGGCCAAAGCGCCTGCCCTCAATCTGGATTGGTGCCATTGGCCCTTCAAAATCACCTCGCACCGCGCGCACAGTGCAGTTGTGCCACTGAGTCTGTTGTCGAACAAGAGAAAGAGCAGCGCCCAATAGGTCGCCTTCCTCTTTCATGATTTGATCAACAAGATCGATGTCACCAAGTTGTTCTTCGGTACGAGGCTGTTGTTCAAGATCAGGTGACTGGTCTTCTCTCGGTGTTGCCGGTGCAGGATCGAAGGCTGCCAGAGACGGAGGTGGGACTGCTTGAGGAGATGGATAATCTGCGGCCGTTGGCGGTGTGATGCCTGGCTCAGGTGTCGGTGGCTCTAGATTTGGCGACACCATGATCTCAGGAACACTGGTTTTGCTCTCGAGGCTGTCAGTTGCCTCAATAAGTTGTTGTTCAGTCAGTGGCCCTGTGAGAAAACCATCGAATCGGTCGAGCACTTGTTGTGTGAGTTCATCGGCAACAGTTGGTTCAGTGACAAGCAGTACGCGAACCGATGGGTCAAGACGTCGAAATGCGGTGATCCGTTGTTGCGTCAGTTCTTCGGGATCACGTGGCGCTAATAGAACCGTATGTATCGGGGTGCGAACACGCCCTCCGGTCAATTGCCCTAAGGCATCAAAGAGGGTGTCAACTGCCACGACATCAGGGCGTGACTCTGGCACCAAGCGGTCTCGCTGTTGCTGTGGACCCACAAGCAACACCGAACCACGAATGCGACCGACGCGAGGACGCTGAAGAGTCATGATTCAGGTATCTCCGTGGTCAATAGCATCTGAATTTCTTCTGCGGTAATCTCGGGTGGCTCAATCGGCGCCTCGGCTCGAGAGATCGTCATGCTTGGTGTGGATGGTGTTTCTTCTTCGACGGTCACTGGAAGAAGTTCAAGGCGACCTTGCTGCCAGAGATGAATTGGTACATGTGGTGCATACATACCCATTGCATTGAGTAGCTTGTCATACTCACTCCAATGCTCAGGCTGCACAATCAGAAGTAGCGGTGGATCTGCCTTAGCGAGACCCCATGTGGCGCGGGCTGCGCCTGCCTGCAATGCCATACAGACACTGGCGAATGCAACAACAGGATCCTCAGTCAGCGTCAACTCACAGGTGGTGCGCTGTTGGACTTCGTCAATAGCGTCAGCTCGATCTCGATCTGGTTGACCGAGCACGACACAGCGAACGGATTCGTCGTGTTGGGACATCTGCCTCTCTGACCCCCGGTCCCCTAATCACCTTTGCCTACGAACCCGCCTCTGAAAGTGACAGAAACGCAACAAAGCAAATCAATGGTGGCACATCCATGCAGTGCGACTCTACGTGCTCCAAGCTCGTAGCATCTTTATTCTAGCTCAGGACCGCTGTGATTCCATGCCAATTCTGGTCAGTAGATGAATGGTCTATGGTGAATGAGGCGTATTAATGTCCAGTAACGCCCGTACAACCTGGGTAGCACCATCAGGAGAAGATAAATGAGCCAATACGCTGCTCATTTGGTCTCTGGCCTGAGCATCATCAATTAAGTGAGCTAACTGGGGCCCAAGGGAGCGGCAATTCGCTTCCGGATCAACTTTGTCCTCGGCAAGTAGGGCGCCGCCTGCATCGACAACTGGCTGAGCATTGTGCTTTTGGTGCTGATCCCGGTGGAAAGGATATGGAGCAAAGAGCGTCGGGACATGGTTGTAAACAGCCTCGCCAACACTATTCGCACCGGCGCGGCTCAATGCCACATCTGCAGCACCCCAAAAAGTGCCCATTTGATGAGCAAACGTCTCGATGTGAGCGGTGATTCCAGCATCTGCATAAACCGCTTCCAAGGGAGCGGGCATCTCGTCTTTGCCGGTCAGGTGAAGCACCTGCCAGTCTTTGAGCCTATTCGCATTGGAGCCAATCCAAAGCTGCATAAATTGGTTGAGTGATTGGGAACCCTGTGAGGCGCCAGTGACAAGAAGTACAGGTCGGCTTGGATCCAAACCCAACTGCTTACAGCATTCCTGGCGTGTACCAGGAGATTGGGCATCGCGGCGAACAGGGTAATCAGTGTTCTGGTGGGGCATTGCACTTGGATCAAGCAGTGGTGTTGCTGTCATCACCAGATCAGCTTGGCGTGCGATGAGCCGGTTTGCTTTACCGGGCACTGCATCAAGATTGAGTAACGCGAGTGGTATGCCTTCAGATCTTGCAGCTGCAGCAGGAGCGACAGATATAAACCCGCCTAGGCTGAGCATCCATATTGGTGCTGAATGATTTTGGCTATTGGGGTTGCGAAGTTTACGGATCATCCGTTGCACAGCCCGCTTGCTGTGGCGGTGGTTCAAAAGAAAATGCAGCGCACGGTCCGGCCGAGCTGCCGGTGGTGTTGCACGCAAGGGTGCGAACTTTGCCCCAATGTGGTTGAGCATGTTTGCATCCACAGGACGGTTCGAGCATAGAAAAATCGGTTCAATACCGGGCCATTGCTCAGCGATCGCTTCAGCGATGGCAATACCTGGCGCAATATGTCCACCGGATCCTCCGCCGGCGAGGAAAATAGTGCCCACGATATTTGGTGTAGTTGCCAATGCCGTTTCATGCACCCTGAGCCAGAGATTGTTCCTCTGGTTCAAAAGTACTGCTTTGAGACGAGATCGCTTTCGAGCGTGTGGTTTCACAACAGCGTTCAATAGCGACGATGAGGCCTAGACAGAAGGCTGTCAGGATCCAACCAGTACCTCCAGCAGAGAGCAGTGGAAGCGCAATACCCTTTGTGGGGACCATTCCTGTGACCACAAGCATATTCATGGATGCCTGTATTGCGATGCATAAAAGGATGCCTATTCCGAGCAACCGCAACATGAGATCACTGGTACGTTTGACAATGGCCAGTCCACACCCAAGGAGGAGTAGATAGAGTCCAATGACGGCCAAGCATCCGAGCAGGCCCAACTCCTCACAGATAATCGCAAATACAAAGTCGGTCGTGTCTTCAGGTAGATATCCAAACTTCTGGATTGAATGGCCAAGCCCACGTCCGGCGAGACCTCCGCCACCGACAGCAGCAACTGATTGAATGACGTGATAGCCGATGCCCTCAGGATCCTGATATGGATCGATAAAAGCGCGAAGTCTCTCTATTCGGTAGGGGCTTGCAATCAAAGCAGCAAAGAAACCAACGATCGCAATGGGACCGACTGCAAGGACATGCTTCCAGGGAGCCCCAGCAATCAAGAGCATCATAAGTGTTGTCACTGCAATCAGCACTGCGGTGCCAAGATCTTCTAACGCAATCAATCCACAAATCAACATCACCAGAATCATCGGTAGCAAGCTGCCCGTTGTGAATCGATGTAGGCTTTTTACATTCCGAGCAGCAAACCAGGCAATGAACATAATCACCGTCCACTTGGCGACCTCGCTTGGCTGAAATCCGATCGGACCAATCTCAATCCATCGACGAGCACCGTTGACGCTGCGGCCTAAGCCTGGAACGAATACCAGCAGAAGTAGGGCAAAGAGACAGGTCACGATCACAAGCATGGATCGATTGCCAATATGGGCTTGGATGCGTTTGAGTGGTAGAGCAGCTGCAATCAGCATCGCTGCAAATGCAGCAAGGGCCAGAATGGTGGTGCGGCCCAGAACGATCTGTTTAATGGTCAAAGGCGTTTCTTGCCCAACCGTAAGCCCCGCGCTGGTCACCATGACCACCCCGAAGACGAGAAGTGCCAAAACAGCGAGAATGAGTCCATTTCCAGCCCGGATCATGAGGGATGTATCGGCCCTGACTTGAGTAGATCTGGACTTTCTCTTCTGGCAAGGCTGGATGGAGCGACCTTGCTACGATTACAGGTCATGATTGGCGATTCTGAAACATTGGGACCTAGGCCGACTGTTTTTCTACAGACCTTCGGCTGCCAGATGAACGAACTCGATAGTGAGTTGGTTGAAAGCCATCTTCGCGCTCTGGGGTATCAGTTCGTCAGCGATCCAGAGCAAGCCGAAGTCGTGCTCTATAACACGTGCTCCGTTCGAGAGCAGGCAGAAAATAAGGCATCGAGCCGAATCGGAATTGTTGGCAAACAGAAGCTTCAAGGGCGCCAGGTTGTCCTTGGTGTGCTTGGTTGTATGGCTGAGCGTGAAGGTAGTGCCATGCTGAGTCGACTTCCACAGATTGACTTCTTATGCGGACCTGCTGAACTGGATAAGGTGCCCATGTTGATTGACAACGCAATGAAAGGCGTTGTTATCGAGGAAGCAGATCGGGTGATCTTGCAAGGCAACAATGCTCGGCGCAGCGCCACATTGCAGGCCGCGACCGACTCACTTGAGGTACTTGATCTCTCGCGAGCCTTCGACCCAATTCGTGCTGAGGCTGGCGGTCGTGCCGCCTATGTCCGGATCACTCGGGGTTGCAATAAGTTCTGTACTTATTGTGTGGTACCTCATACGCGAGGCGCGGAGGTCCACCGGCCACCAGCTGCCATTATTGATGAATGCAAAAAACTTGCTGATGCGGGCGTGATAGAAATCACGCTGCTGGGACAAACAGTTAATCACTATCGCTATGTGCACGGGGTCGCGCTGACTGTTTCTGGTGGGGAGGCACCACAGGTAGGGCCTGGTGCAAACGCATTTACAAAGGGTCACCAAAGCAACGGTACAGAGCGGGTTACTTCATTTGCAGATCTGCTGGCACGTATTCATGAAGAAATTCCGGCTATTAAGAGGCTGCGCTTTGTAACAAGCTATCCACGCGACTTCGGTGACGATGCTTTGGCGGTTATGGCTCAGTCGCCCCGAATCTGTCAGTACCTTCATGTGCCAGCTCAGTCTGGATCGAATGACGTGCTGAAGCGAATGAATAGGGGCTACACAGTTGAGCAGTATGAGGACTTCATCCAGAGGGCCCGACACTTTATGCCGGAGGTGAGTATCGCTGGGGATATCATCGTAGGTTTCCCTGGTGAGACTGAAGAAGATGTTGAGGCGACTCGCAGTCTGATTGAGCGAGTTGGCTTCAAGAACAACTTCATCTTTAAATACTCACCGCGTCCAGGTACGGTTGCGGCGAGTCGCTTCGAAGATGATATTCCGGACTCAACCAAGCGGCGAAGGCTCAATTCTTTACTCGATACTCAGGCAGAAGTGAGCCGAGATGTTCATGCTTCATGGGTTGGTAAAGGGGTCGACGTCTTTGTTGAGAAGATCTCTGAGCAAAGCCGTAAGCAGCAGGCGGCAGAGGGTCTTGGCACCCGTAAGATCACTTTAGGGTGGGAAAAGCCTCCAATCCAACTCAGCGGTCGTACTGGAGGCGATCTCATTACGGTCTTCGACCTGCCGACTGGTATGAACGCCGAGTCTCTCATTGGCAGAATCGTCAAACTAGAAATTGAGTCTTCAAGTCCACTTCTCTTAAAAGGGCGCCCTTTGACAGGGGTTTAGGTCGCTAATGTAGTGCTCATGCCCTTCTGAAAGAGGGGCTCTCAAATAGCCTTAAAGAGTCTTTTTGGAGCAAAATGCCTTTGAGAACCCTGAAATCGTGGTTTTCTATTATCGGGTTTGTAACAGTTTTATCGAATTAACTCTTATTTTAGAGCATCACTCATGCTTGACTGCCGTATCTGTTGGGGTATCTTCTAGGGGTACGGAGTTAGGGGTTGCTTTATCGCAACCTCTTGCAAGTTCCACGCTTGCCGACGGAGAAAGGGTATTTCCGACAGGAAGTGAGGAACCTGCTAGCAATGTGAGAGCAGGTCTCGCAAATAATCGTGAAGAGAAGAAAGGTTTATTTAGCTATGAAAAAAGTGACAGTCTTAACAGCCTGCGCCCTTTCAATTGGCATGGCAGTCGGAGTCGCATCAGCTGATGTGAACGTCGCTGGCGTTATGTCAGGTGGTTCGGCAGGCAATGACGCGAATGGTGTGAGCTGGCAATACCTCCAAGATGTAGACATCAATGGTACAAACCATAATGTCTTCCGACTCTACGCTGACCGAGCATGGATGAATGGCCAAAATGGTTTCGACAACGAAATCCTTGAAGTTAAAGGCACATCATCGGACCCATCATCCGCAATTTCAAACGGTTTGATTTTCAAAGATGCGTTTGCCTCAACCAATGGCCCATCGAGCGAATCGTTCAATGGCCTTGTCCCAGCACTTCGCTACACCAGTTACACAACTATTGGTGCTGAAACAGAGTCTGCTGACAATGTTTACCTCGGTAACCAAGGTTGGGCTTTAGATGGTTTCAATATGGACTCCGGTGGTACATTTGCTTCACTACCAAATGGAGCAGGTTTTGCAGACAATGACGCAGCAGCCATGGGTGCTGGTAGCACATTGTTGATGCAAATCACAACCACAGGTGACCAAGTTCAGTACAACCTGAACATCAACAGTCGCTCAGTAACTGGCGGTGGTGCTTCTTGGGTAGCATCAGGTACAGTCGCAATCCCAGCTCCAGGTGCACTTGCACTTCTCGGTATCGCTGGTCTTGCATCGCGTCGCCGTCGTCGCGCCTGATCGCTCAACTACATAAGCCTTTGCTTTGTAGTAAAAAGTGACTAAAACACCGCCGACCTTTGGGTCGGCGGTGTTCTTTTTGCAGCCACTTGGCATCTTCCAAGACTTTGATTGCAGGGCTCAGCGGGCTATTTTTGAGGATTTGGTGTTATTTTTAATCAACCATTCCAGAAACAGCACAATTGAGGACATACTTAACGCAGTAGGCCAAGAGATGCGCGGGGAGAAAGGTCGACCGTGTTATGAAATCTGCACGTCCACAGCATTTTCAATATTTGATTTTAGGTACCGTTCTTTACGGTGCCACTTGGACCAACGTGGCAGTTGGAGACCTCTTTCAGTTTGATCTCGTTTTAGAGACCGACATGCCTTTGACTGTCCTTGCCATTCCCGCATCGAACAGTGTGTTCACTTTGTCAGAAGTGGTGCAAGGTACGAGCCAATGGGATCCCGAAGAACCGTTCCCATCATTCTCCCTGGCAGATGCCGGCCCCATGAACTTGCAAAGCAGTGTTTTTATTGCTGATGACTTTCCCCCTTTTGAGGACGCCCTGGTGGCGACCGGAACAGACTTGATGCAGGGGTATAGTTATTGGTTCGGATGGGGGATGATGACCCTGAGTATTGAATATGGCTCAAATGCGTGGGGACCGGACTACACAGATTTAAGCCTTCAATGGACCTTGGAGGGTCCAACGTGGAATGAACAATCGATCACGGGTACGGGTGGTACCGGCTTTATCAGCGACAATATCAATGGAGGTCTGTACGACCTGACAATCTCAAGTTGGTCACTGACATTGATTCCTGCGCCCGCATCGTTATTGCCTTTGGTTTTGGCATTCGGAGCCAGGCGCACCCGCAGACGGGTGTGATCGAACGCCCATCCTGTATTGGATGTTTGCTCAGCCCTTGACCAGGTCAGCATTCTCAGGAAAGCGTTTGAGCGCTGCGAGCAGCTGTTCAATTTGTTGTTCAGGCTTCATGTTCAGAAGTCGGCGGCGAAGAGCTGTCACTGTCTTGAGCTCGTTTTCTGGTGCCAGCAGATGCTCCTTTCTGGTGCCAGAAGCAGCGAGATTAATCGCCGGATAGAGCCGCATCTCTGATATGGAACGATCGAGGATCAGCTCCATGTTGCCAGTGCCTTTGAACTCTTCAAAGATGATTTGGTCGGCACGGGAGCCGGTATCAATGAGGCAGGTGGCAATAATAGTGAGCGATCCGCCTTCTTCGGCATTCCGGGCTGCACCAAAAAGCTGTTTGGGTATCTCCATCGCTTTTGAGTCGAGCCCACCTGACATTGTCTTGCCGCCAGAGCCATACTGACGCGAGTTGTTGAAGGCCCGCCCCAGACGTGTAATTGAGTCCAATAGGACAACCACATCTTTGCCAGCCTCAAGAAGCCGCTTGGCTCGCTCGATGGTGAAAATGCCGAGTTCAAGATGTCTATTCACATCTTCATCATTACTGGAGGCCAGTACTTGAGCTGACACATTTCTCTTGAAATCTGTGACCTCTTCAGGTCGTTCATCGATCAGAAGGGCGATCACATGAACATCTGGATGGTTTTGCTTGATACCCGTGGCAATGTTCTGGAGAAGGATGGTCTTCCCAGCTTTTGGGGGTGCCACAATAAGCCCGCGTGTTCCCAGTCCAATCGGGCAGAACAAATCAATAAGACGGCAAGAGGCTGGGCAGTCGGCGTGCTCAAGATTGAGCCGGGGTTGAGGATCGATTGGCGTCAGCTCTTCAAAAGTCTTGCGTTTGACATATTCTTCTGGTGACAGCCCATCAATTTTTAGGATCTCCTCAACAATACGTCGTGGCCGTGTATTTCGCCGCCCTCGTCGACGTCGAGGTTTACGTGAGATGACGCGAGCCTCAATTTCCTGGGCTTGCCTGAGCATAGACTTACTGCCCAGATCAAGGGGCACAAATGGATCGCCCTGCGTGACGACGAGACCGTTTTCTAACGCTCGAAGACGACCTTCTACTTTGCCAGTCCACTCTAAGATGCCGGTAACTATGTCTGACACATGCCTCTCCGATGAGGACTCAATGCTTCCACTGTGCAATAGGTCAACCTACTTCTGAGGTTGATCCCGGCACACCGGGTTTAAAAACGCACATGGACCATTGGGCCCGGGATGTGAACTGGCCCGCAGGCCTGGGTTCACAGAATCTACCCATCTATGCTTGATTCATAATCCAGTACACCGGCGTTGGATGCCGCTGTTGGGTTTGCCCTGGCAATATGATCAAATGTATTGGGTTTAGGTCTCGGTTTCTACACCGCAAGTTAAAGTAGACCAGCCTGGGCTGGTGGTGTCAAGATTGAATCGCTATGTGCATTTCAGGCAGAAGCAATTCGGCCGGCCAGCTGGGCATTTGCAATGAGTACGCTGATGTTGGCTGTGAGGCTTCGCCCTTGGGTATTTCCATGCAGCTCTGCCAGCAGCGAAGGTGTTCGAGCGGGTCCAGCACCAGAATCAGTGGCAGCCTCAGCCTCCTGGCAGAGTGCCTCTAGGTCACTTGCTGCAAGCCGAGTCGCTTCTGGGGGATCATTGACGACCAGCATGCTTCCTGATCCCGGCACGACCTCACAGTGCAGTCGATAGACGTCCGCTATTTCGTTGACTTGATCCAATCGTTGAGAGACAAAAGCGGCATCAGTGCCGGCAGCGAGGAACCGAGGTAGACGATGTGTTTGATATCCAATAATCGGAACACAGAGCGTTTCGAGTAGTTCGCGAGTCGCCTCAACATCTAATATTGACTTCGGGCCGGCACAAACAACGCAGCCACGAAATTTTGATAATGCGGTCAAGTCTGCTGATACATCGAGTTGCTGTGCCCAGCCACGATGGACGCCGCCAATTCCGCCTGTGGCCATGACATCAATACAACAATCCAATTCTTTTGACGCCATTGCTAAGGCGGCTAGCGTTCCCGAAACAGTGGTGCCGGCAGTCCGCTTCTGTGCGATCGCTGGTGCGAGATCAGTCACCGCCACTTTTCCCGCATCATCATTCTCAGCCAATGCACGGAGTTGGTCATCATTGAGACCGACATGAACCACGCCATCAATGACCGCTGTGATTGCTGGTACGCAGCCACTCTCTACGACGACTTTTTTGATGAGGCCAAGCGTCTGTAAGTGCCCTGGTTCATCTTCGTGCCAAGGAAGCGCTACGCCATCAAGATCATGGGGTGGTTGTGGTAAATGGCAAGGAGTCTTCGGTAGGCCTTTGGTCAATACGGCTGTTTCTAAACCCACAATCCCGCAGCCGTCCTGCACCGCCTGTGTAATCTCAGGGGCAATATTAATCGCACTGCTCATGTCTTAGCGTCGTCCACGGCGTAATTTTCCACCCATTCTTCGTTTCGGCAGAGAGGATGGAACAATACCACCTGGGAACGCACTGACATCTTTTGCATCCTTGGAGGAAGGCAAAGCGGTTGACGCTCGATTGGACTGCTCCCGGGATTCCGCCCGCGCAGAATCCTGTGCTTCCTTTGCTTGACGAATACGATCAGGAATTGGCCCGGGCTTAAAGCCATCACAGCTTAAGGCTGGAATTTCAAGGTTGATTAGTTTCTCAATACTGGTCAGTAGATCACCTTGTTCTGGCGTAACAAAGGACCAGGCGCATCCCTCGCGGTCAATACGTGCTGTTCGACCAATTCGGTGTACATAAACCTCTGTATCTTCAGGCAGGTCGTAGTTGATGACATGGGTAATGCCTCCAACATCAAGCCCTCGAGCAGCAAGATCAGAAGCGATAAGCACTTTGAGCTCACCGGCACGTAACTTCGTCATGACCCGATTACGGTGCCCTTGATTGAGGTTCGCGTGGAGTGCATAAGACTCAATATTTTTTCGCTTGAGGTATTCCACTAAAGAATCGACTGTCTGTTTTGTACGACAGAAGACCAATGTCAGTGCAGGCTCTTCATGTCTCAGTAGGTAGAGAAGTAGTTGGTTTTTGTCCCATCGCTCAACAGAAATATACCTTTGTTGGACTTGCGCTACTGTGAGACTCTTGGCTTCTGTTAAGGCAAGCCGTATTGGGTTTTTTAGGTATTGACGAGAGAGGCGTTCAATTTCGTCAGAAATAGTGGCCGAGACGAGTATGGTCTGATGGCCTTGCCGCATGCCACCCAAGATGCGGCGAATATCTTCTCGAAAACCAATATCGAGCATTCGATCCACCTCATCCAGGACCGCCATCTTGATCCCGTCATAGGGGAGCATGCCACGGCTATTGAGATCCATGACCCGACCAGGCGTGCCAACCACAATCTGTGGCCCCTTACTCAGTTTCTCTTTTTGCACGTTGATTGGCTGGCCACCGTAGACCGCTATGACCTTGACATTTGTAAAACGCGAAAGTTCCTGGATTTCATGGGTGACTTGAATGGCCAGCTCACGGGTGGGAACCAATATGAGTCCAGAACAAGGGCCTTGATCCTGGAGCTGATGGATGGTCGGTAAACCAAAGGCGGCTGTCTTGCCAGTTCCAGTGCGTGATTGCCCCATGACATCCCGGCCACTGATTGCCGCTGGGACCAATTGTGATTGAATATGGGTTGGTTGTTCAAAACCCTGTTTGGCAATTGCCTTGAGAATGCCATCGCAAAGCCCCAGATCCTGAAAAGATTGAGCAGTATCAAACAGCTCTTGTGGAACTGCTTTTTTAGACTGTGTATCGGCTGGTTTGTTACTGGCTTCGATAGGGACTCTCCAGGGTTTGGTTGATGTGGTCATTTGGCTTACAGGCCTCATAACCCAGGTGATCGGGTAGATCGGTTCGGAATCTTATTACAGCAGGGCTATGGGTGGGGCGGACTCGCCCCTATACTGGCCACAGGGCAGGGCCCCTCTGATAACCAGGAATCGTCCTGATGATCTGGTCATGGTAAGCAGGGATCGTTGACGATACAACATATGTGCCCGGCATGGTTGCCTGGCTTAATGCGGCTCATCGCCGCTCCCACCTGACGATGGTCAGGATTGACAGTAGTAGCTGAGGCATGGATGCGCTCAACAAGTGTCATAGAGGTCAACGATACAGCTATTGAGCAGAACTTGGCCGTTGTACGTCAGCTTGTGGGGCCAGACTGCAGGCTCTGTCCAATCGTCAAGGCAGATGCCTATGGGCTTGGGGCGGTGCGGATTGCACGTCGCCTTGTTGCCCGGCAGGCGGATATATTTGCTGTTTATGCACCAGATGAAGCAGCTGAGCTGCTTCAGCATGGTATTGCTGCTGACATTCTGATTTTGATGCCAGTCACAGAAATTGGTCGCCGAGATGTTCTGTACCGAGGTTTGGTTTCCGGTCGTATACATCTCACAGTGCACGATGACATGCACCTCGGATTGTTAGCAGATATTGCAGATCGAAATGGATTGGATCTTTCACTCCATGTCAAGGTTGATTCTGGAATGCGCCGAGGTGGTGCGACGCCAGAAATGGCGGCTGAAATGATTCGACAAATTGATGCCAGTCGTCGCTTGCGGTTGGCTGGTGTCATGACACATTTTGCTGATCCAAGTGGCTGCACGACGAAGACAGACGCTCAGCTTGCGGTACTTGATGAGCTTATTGATCAAACCGCAGATGTTGGAAGTTCAACTTGTCTCGTACATGCAGCAAATTCTTTTGCCACATTTTCGAGTGCTCGCTATCACAAGACAATGGTCCGCATTGGTCTGGCATGGGCGGGCTATGTTGGCGCACGCGATCGCCCTGATCAGCAGCACCCTTTGGCGGCGAATCTAACACCAGCTGTTACTTGGACAAGTAAGATTGTCCAGATCAAGCGCCTTAGCAAAGGTGACATGGTTGGATACGGAGGCACGTGGACAGCGAAGCAAGATGGTTGGATGGGCGTCGTTCCAGTCGGCTACGCTGATGGTTATCCGCCATCGCTTAGTCATCGCGACGATAACTTTGGAGACGGAAGTTCTTACGGCGAAGTCGGTATTCTTAATCCGGATAGAGGCTCTTCACGTCGTCGGTTTGCGCCAGTGATTGGAGCCGTAAGTATGGATCAAATGTGTATCGATTTGACCCACCTTTTTCAGGGGCAGCGTCCGCAAGGACGAGGCTACGAGGCGTTACGCAGTGCTGCTGTTGAACTCATTTCTCCTGATGCGAAACAACCAAATCACGTTCCAACAATCGCATCGCGAGCTGGCATCACGCCTCACGAACTTCTGAGTCGACTTCATCAACGTATTCCTCGCGTTCACTTTTCGGCGGCGGCAAAGTTGCAGACTGAAAAAGAAGTTTGCTCGATGAAACAAGCCGTCGCAGGTTAAGAAACGACCTAAAAACCACAATAATGAGAGCTTGCGGCCGTCTTTCGGTTGAGCTGCCTTTTTTTCAATACTTTTTTTGAATCACTTATTTCGCTCATGTTGCCATTGCGCTATCCCGATACTTTCAGGAGCAGCAGCGATGCCTTTGGTTCGGGAAGCGCTGTAAATCACGAGGGACCGCCCACGGGCCGACCCACTTGGCAGTATTGCTTCTCGAACCAAGGGCATCCAATGGCCCATGTACCAATCACGATGAGGTAACACCTCCTTAACAGTGGCATGCGCACAAGGCTGCGCATAGTATGGGTTGATTATGTCGCCCAATCTAAAAAATAAGCAATGTGGGGTTGACCCAATTCGTATCGGTGTTGTCGAGTTTCTTAACGCGGCACCACTCATCGATGGTCTTTGTAATCTTGAGTCGTTTCAGATTGTATCTGCGGTGCCCAGTTCATTGATCGATCTCTTAGAGACTCATGAAGTGGAGATTGCGATGTGTTCTTCGATCGACTATCAGCGATCGGGTAAAGATTTGGTGATGTTGCCCTGCGGTATTGTTGGTAGTACTGGCCGTACGATGACCGTGCGACTTTTTTCGGCCTGTGATATTAATCAGATTCAAACAGTGGCTTGTGATACACACAGCCATACCTCTGTCGTACTCATGCAGATTCTCATGAAGCGATTGCATGGGATTGATGTGCAGGTTAAGCCGCTGGATGTAAAAAGTGTTGATGGGCAATGGTGGTCAGATTCTGCAGCTCAGTGTGATGCGATCATGCTCATTGGTGATAAAGTTGTTCAGGATGCGCCGCCAAGTGAAAAATTTCCCTTTGAGTTAGACCTTGGACATGCATGGCATGAATTGACTGGGGTGCCGTTTTGTTTCGCTATTTGGTTAGCACATGCTGATATAGAGGTATCGCGACTACGACTTGCAGCAGCAGTTCTGGATCGCCAGCGAAGACGCAACTTTCACCATCTTGAGCAGGTGCTCGTGCCGAGATGTCAAGAAAAACACTGGTCGGTGGAATCGGCTCTTGAATATACGACCGAGATGTTGGATTACACATTTACAGATGAACATAGAAAAGGTTTGAATCTGTTTTATGATGAGGCGTATTCTTTGGGTTTGATTAATCATCGCCGACCACTTATTGAGCTATAAAAGGCATTCAGTCGCCGGCGGGGAGTTGACATGCCGCGCATTGCCCGGTTCACAATTAGTGCTATTGATGCTTTGGTCCGTGACCTCGCCTATACACCAGCATCCCGGCGCCTTGCGCAGATAGAGGCTGCTGAAGCGTTTGTTAGAGAAGTTGATGTCAACCAGATTTACCCCCACGATTTCGTGGTTTGGCGGCTTACGGGGTACCGTCCTGATAGTGATACGGCGCCTGCAATGCACTTGGGCGCAGCGCTTATTACTGATCTGGTCAATTTTATACAAGCAGTCAGTTTCGACATCGACATCGCTCTTGATCATGCAAGCCGTCATGCGCTTACGATCGATCAAGCTGCAGCCAGGATGGGTGTGACTGATCGTACGCTTCGTCGCTATCGAAAGTACGGATTGGTTTGTCACTATATCTGCTTTGAGCATGGTAAAAGACTGGGCATTTTCGAAGATGCGCTTGTTGATTTTTGTGCAGATCGCGAGGAAGGGACGAGGCTCTCGCTGGCGTCTTCTTTTAGTCGCGTGTCAGTTGAAGAAATGCAGGCAATCATCGCGCATGCTCGCACGCTGCTTGGGAGCGAAGGGCTTGTGGTGAGTGAAGTGGTTGCATCGTTGGCTCAAAAATATAATCGTTCCCGTGAGACGATTCGTGCAATGCTACAAAAAACCATCACTGAAAGTGGCCAGCCACTGTTAGAGCAACGCAATCGTTTGAGTGAAAAAATACGCCGACATATCTATCAGTCTTGGTTGCGTGGTACCAGAATTACAGATATTGCGGTGCGTTACCGTCGAAGCGCTCCAGCAATCCATCGCCTCATCAATAGTATGAGAAGAACGGCGTTGGTTCGTTTAGATCTCCAATGGGTCGAGCTGCCTACATTTGACCGTGATGATGCAGAGCAGACCATTCTTCAGGCTCATTTGGTGCGTTGTGATCTTGACGATGTGTTTCACAGTGAAGATGCGTTAGAAATTTTAGATCAAGCTCGTTCTGGGGAAGATCCTACCGATGATCAGGCAATGGCAATGATTGCAGCAATCAACTGGATTAAGAAAAGTGTGTGTGAGGCACTTGATCTTCTGCCTGCCGCAGCTTCCTCGGAGGTACTTGATGAGTTGGAGACAATGTTACTTTGGGTTTCGCTATTGGAACGTCGGTTGACCTGTCTCGCTTTACCCACAGCAATTCGTGGTATTGAGCAGTTTTTAGGTCAGCCAGTTGTTGCTCAATCTGGATCCAGGCTTATCGCATCAATTGAGTTGGCGACACAAGTGATTGTGAATCTCATACATACGATTGACCCGAGTCGTGACCAACGCCTTCACAGAATCGTTGCTCAAGATATTGATCGAAGTCTTGCGCGTGGTGAGCTTAAGGCAGTCTCAGGACGAGCTGCAGTTCGTCACAAACCAGGCACATTGATTATCCCGGGTCTCTTAAGAGGCCTGACACCAGCAAGCCGTTTAGTAGAACCCGATCAGTTCATTCTTAATCAATTAGACATACTGGAACCAAATGACTTTGATCTCATTCAAAGTCGGTGGGGGCTTGGTGGTTTGCCCCCTCAAACCATCGTGATGCTGGCTCGCAGTCGAGGGCTACCATCGCAGCACTTAACCAGACATCTCCAGTCTCTAATCCAAAGATTGTGGGCGCAGGCATAGTTGGCTCTGTTTGAGCTGCTCCTAAAATCTTGTGAAACAGATCGCTTAACGCTTTGAGAACTGGAATCGACGACGAGCACCAGGTTGACCAGGCTTTTTACGTTCCACACGACGTGGGTCACGCGTCAGGAAGCCATTGTCACGGAGGATTGGCTCTAAACGTTCGTCATATCGACGTAGTGCACGGCCAAGACCTAGAACGATCGCACCTGCTTGTCCGGTACAGCCGCCACCAAAGACGTTGACGTGGATATCGACAGAGCCTTTTGTTCCGGTTTTCACCAGTGGATTCAGAAGATCGTTCTGATCACGTTCGCCGTTGAAGTAAGCGTCGTACTTCCGATTGTTAATGATGAATTCACCCTTGCCAGGGCGTAGTCGCACACGTGCTACCGCAGCTTTACGACGACCAGTACCCCACCACCAGTGTTGCCCGGTAGGGAGGGTGTTTGCTGATGTCTTCACAGCAGGCTTTGTTTTTTCAGGTGCAGCGCTAGAAGGCTCTTCAGCTGCTGGTGCGGAGGTCGCCTCTACTGGGGCGTCACTCGGAGTTGATTCAATGTTTTCGTTGGTTTCTGTCATGTCGTTCGTAGACTCGGAAGGAGTCCCTTTCTGGAACGTATGGGATAAAAAACAGAGGCACCCGGACAGTCCGGGAAATGAGTTACTTAGAAGATGCCGTTTCCAGTGCAGAGATGTTTCCATGCGGATGCTCAGTACCTGCATAGACTTTCATCTTTTTATACATCTGACGTCCCAGGCGAGTCTTTGGCAACATGCGTTTAACCGCCTGCTCAATAACACGCTCAGGGTGTTTTTCTAAAACACGGCTGATCGGTATGACCTTAAGTCCGCCGGGATAACCGCTATAGCGCGTGTATGTCTTTTGTGTTCGTTTTCGGCCTGTCAGCGCCACCTTCTCTGCATTGATCACGACGACGAAATCACCGCAGTCCACATGAGGTGTCCATTCTGGGCGATGTTTCCCCATCAGAACAGTAGCGATTCGTGTTGCGAGCCGACCCAGCACCTGATCGTCGGCATCAACAAGATGCCACTGACGGTCGATGTCTCCGGGCTTAGCAAAAGTAGTTTGACGAGGCATGTCATAAGCTCCTGGGGGCAGGCCCGCTCCCGAGGCAAGAAAGCAGAAATCACAACGAATCGAGAGGCCCAACACCCCTTCAATTCACTATGGGTAGCACTGGAGAATAGCGGGGGCAAGATGCGTGTCAAGGCTGCCTTGGGCAGGATATTGGTGCAAATAGGCTGGGCCCGTCTATGATCCTTACATGGAAGACCGGCAGAAGCGTGTAGATTGGCACCAGCAGGACCCCAACAGCCCCCCATGGAAGCCCCTGGGGCCGGATAAGGGGGGCTCACGGCCGCTCCTGGCCTGGCTAGGCGTGCTGATCGCATGGATCATTATTGTAGGGGTGCTGGTACTTAAGGGCAGTTCAGAGTTTTCGCCTGAGCAGGCGACTGCCCAAGAGGCAGAGGCCGTCGAGTCGGCACCGGTTTCTCCCGATCTGGTACTGGATATCAGGAGCCGGGTGGTTACAGAATTGCAGGGGCGCTACTTAGTTGGTGCTGCTGATCTGGTTCCCGGTTTTAAGCCACAGGCACTTGAACAAGCATCTATTGGTCTTAGGCGAGGTTCACTTGGTGAGCGACTTGGCTATGTGACTGTGATAGGAGCGGTCGCCTCAGCCAAAGAGGCAGAGGATGCACTGTCGGCTCTCAAAGAAGAAATGCATAGAGATGGCTATGTACCAACGCCGGAAGAAGCAGATGTCATCAAGATACTCAACCAGGTGTATGGTTCAACAGCTACAGCAATAACACAACAGCAACAGGAAGTGCTTGTCGAACAAATTGGTTGGTTTGGTTCGTTGGCATTAGCAACAGCACCGACGGCTTTGGTTTCAGCTGAACAGCGTGACAAAACGTTTAATAGAGCGAATCGCACAATCTACATTGCTACCGGTGCGGGGATGCTAGCGATGGGCGGTGGAGTATTAGGTGTCATTGGTCTTGTGCTAATCATCATTTTTCTTTGTAAGGGCCAAATACGAACGGGGATGTCGATTGAGGTTCGTCGCACTGCTATTGAAGGAATCTCAGTCGAGACATTTTCTCTGTGGCTGGTTTTCTTCTTTTTTCTTCAGTGGATTGCAGGTGAGATTGGTAAGGCTGTAGAGGCATCAGTCGTGGGCGCACTCTTGCTGGCCGCCGCTGCATTTGCCGTAAGTCTCATTGTGTTGATTGGTTGGCCGCTCTTGCGAGGCATCGGTTGGTCAACAATGTGTCACCAAAGTGGATTCAGAGTGGGGCGTTCATTTTGGACCGAGGTCATGTGGGGCATTGCTGGGTACGTGATGGCATTACCATTGTTGGTTGTTGGTCTGGTACTCACCATTATCCTGATGTCCCTGTCACAGTTGAGTTCGATGGGTACGAGTGATGGCAGTTCGTTTCAGACTGTTGAAGAGCCACTACATCCCATTAACCTGCTCATGATTGGTGCTGATGTATGGACGTATCTCAGTATTCTTCTGGTGGGTTCAGTTTGTGCACCAATTGTCGAAGAGTTCGCTTTTCGCGGCATGTTCTATCGCCATCTTCGAGGTAGTACGAGGCGATGGAACATCTTGCTGAGCATTGCGGTGAGTGCATTGGTAAGTGCTTTTGTCTTCGCAGCCATTCATCCACAGGGATGGGTCACGATTCCGCTACTCATGGCATTGGCTGTGGCATTCGCACTGTTGCGAGAGTGGCGAGGCTCCCTGATAGCGCCGATTATTGCCCATGGACTCAGCAACTTTATCGTCATTACCTTCGGAATCTTGCTGCTGAATTGATGCTAATTTGCTGTGCGGCGATCGCGGCGATCGCGGCGATTCGAAGAACCTGAAGGTTGAGATTCATCTCCATCTTGCTGTGCCTGATGCGCACGCAGGAATCTGATGGCACGTCGTGCACGTTCGTCGAGATCGCTTTCTCTGGATCCCGGCCGGTTTTGACTGTTCATGTTTTGCATGTTCTCAGACATGCCTTCGGACATATTTTGATTCGAAGGAGATTGATCAGAGCGTTGTCTTTTCTGTCTTTGTTGCGTTGCTATTGCCTCAGCAATTTTCTCTCGAAAAATATCTCGTTGAGCATCACTAAGCAGGGCCATTGCTTGTTCCTGATAAGCCTCTGCCTTGGGCGCGTCTTTGCGAGCTTGTTGCAGCGCTTGAAAAATCGCTGGCCTCTCTGGATCGCTCTCATCCATTGCCCGTACTTCATCTGATAGCTTCCGGATCTTCGCACCGTTTTCCGCTTGGAAAACGCGCATCTTAGATTGATAGGCGTTCATCATTTCGCCCAGTTCTTTTCTCTGCGTAGCCGTGAGATCAAGATCTAGCATCTGACCCATCCAGATTCGCAAATTAATAGAAGTACGTTGACTGCGATTTCGTTTGGTATTCGACATCTCCCGCCCATCTGTTCTCGTATCTTCTTCAACTTGAGGGCCACTAAGGAGACTGTCGTTCGTGGACTCACTTGGTTGAGATTCAGGTGCGGTCGCCTGGCCAAATGTAGAAGTAGAGATGAGTAATGTCGTACTCAGGCAAATGGCCAGAGATAATTTTTCGAGTTGGAAATTCATGGCAATCCTCCCAAGCAAGTTAAGAGCAAGGTCCTCTCCTGGATATTGTGTGATTCTACTCAATAGGGGACATGATTCTCTACACAAGACCCAAACGGCTGTTTGGCTTATCATGATCTTTCTGGCACGCTACAAGTGCCTTGTGAGGTAAAATTAGGTTTTCCAAGACCAGAAGGGCAATAGTGATAGATCAATGTCATTGACACAAAAAGATATTCAAGAGGCACTTAAGACCGTTGATGATCCTGAAATCAAAAAGGATCTTGTGACATTGGGAATGGTAAAAAAGGTCCAGGTTGATGGTTCACAGATCAACTTAACGATTCAGCTCACCACACCAGCATGTCCAATGAAAGATAAAATTAAATCTGATATTGAACAAGCGATCGCTAAAGCTGCAAAAAAATCGGGCGAGCCAACTCCAACGGTGGTCATTGAATTTACAGCCGAAGTTGCGAAGGCGAATCAGCAAGCGGGTGATGGTGGAGATCCGCTTCCCAACGTAAAGCATGTGATTGCGGTGGGCGCAGGGAAGGGTGGGGTCGGGAAGTCGACTGTGTCGAGCCTCTTTGCCATTTCACTGGCGCGCAGTGGCGCAAAGGTTGGACTTCTAGATGGTGATATTTATGGTCCGTCGATGCCAACCATGTTGGGACTTGATGGTCTTCCGCCTGCTGCTGAAGGGCAGCAGCTCATTCCGTTTGATGTTCATGGAATTAAAGCAATCACCATTGGCAAGTTAGTTCCGCCAGACAAGGCTCTTATTTGGCGTGGGCCGATGGCCCATGGTGCTTTTAGACAGTTGGCATTGCAGACTGATTGGGGCGAATTGGACTACCTCATCATCGATCTGCCTCCTGGTACTGGCGATGTCCCTCTGACCTTGGCTCAACTTATTCCGCTGACCGGTGCAGTCGTGGTCTGCACACCTCAGAAAGTAGCTCAGGATGATGCAAGGCGTGCGGTACGCATGTTCCAGCAACTTGGAGTCACCGTCTTGGGCATGGTTGAGAATATGAGTTACTTCGTTGGTGACGACGGAAAGGAATATGACCTCTTCGGGCGCGGTGGCACAGAGTCGCTGGCGGCTTCACTTAATATTCCGTTGCTCGGCACATTGCCAATTCATAGCAAATTACGCGAGAATTGTGATTCTGGAACACCATTGGCAAATTGGGATGACAGTCCCACGATGGGGCAACAAGTTGACGATATGGCGCAGGATTTAGCCGGCCGCATATCGGTCATGACTCATACCGGTGCATTACAGCAACCAACAATCTCCGTGACCTAGTTTATTTTGCGCAGCCAGGTTTCTTTACGAAATTTCTGAAGCCGGTTCTGCTCGAGACATCCAACCAATTGCCGTAAAGAATCGAACGCTCATCCAACTTGCTAGCCATGCACCAGCCATTGAGGTCGTCGCATTAAACAGGAAGAGGCCTGTTTCACCTCGAGCGAGCCCAAGTATTTGTGAGAGACCCGCGCCCATTGTGACAACCACAATGGGATTGAGTGCGTTGGTACGCGTGAGTTCGTCGCACCAACGGAAGATTAATCCAATTGCGATCCCATAAAACCAAACAGCGATCCATGGATTGTCATGGGCAATATGGCCAATGATGCCAGGCCCCAAGCTGTAATTTGCCCCAACCTTCTGAAACTGGCCTTGCTCGACCATGATGCGCCCAACCGAGTTTGGCTTGTCTTCCCAATAGATGCGAGGTATCGGTTGCGTTACGTAGTAGGTGAGCGTGTGTAAGTGATAGTAGGGGTAGTTCTCTGGATAGTTTTCGATCAGCCAAAGCGAGTTGCCGCCAGCGAGCTGTCCCGAGAGTAGGTCCATGACAGAATACTTGAGGTCATCAATACTCACTTGGCTCATGGCAGTGAGTGTTTGGGTGATGGTGCGTTCTCTTTCATTTCCAGCCCGCGCAGCAGTAAATGCGGTGGAGAACAACATGATCGGAAAACCGATGAGTGCCACGCGCATCAGCAAGCGTTGTAAGCCGAGGTGCCGCCACGCTGACCAATAGGCCGCAAAACCAAAGGCGAGAAAAATGGTCAGTAATTCTCGGCGGCCAAAGCTCTCTAGGAGCAGGATCAACAGCGTCAGGCACACGACAGCGAAACCAGAAATGGCCACCGGTACATTGAATGGTCGTGGTGCCCAGGCCCAGCCAACCAGTCCGCAAGCAGCAGCAAACACACCGACGGCAAGTTGTGCAGTCAGCACGCCAACGACTGGAATCTGTCCAATGACGAGTCGAAGAAAAACACCAAAGGCACAGAAAGCCAGTGCCAGAAGAATCAGCACAAGCGGCGAGATATTGATGTTCTGAATCTGCTTTTGGCCGAGGCGTTTTGCCACCCAACCGATTTTGTATGAGAGAAAGAAACACACTAAGAAAAACGTTGAGAGGAAAGCGAAGACCACTCCGGAATAAACCGGGTATTGAATATAAAGTTGGTCGTACTCTTCAAAGAGAAGGCTTGTTGAAGCGCTACTCAGTTGAAATATGATGTAACCAGCAAGAAAGATATTTCGCAGTGAGGCGAGTTCGACAGTGCCCCGCGCAGCCTGTGCCAATATGATCCAGATGATCACAATCGAGCAGAGCACAAGGTATATCGCGATTAGGCTAACCATCAGGTTCTTATCAACAAGTGTTTCGTAGCAAGGATGCCTGCTCCCACAGGCTGGATGCGGAATGATATGCCGCTCAGGGGCTGCTATCGGTCCCTTGGGCCGGTGGAGTTGAGGCTGGCCGTGGTTGTTTTGTTTGGGGTTCTTTCAACCACGATTCAGCCGCGCGAAGTGTCTGGACGGGCCGGGCTGCTTCTACAAAAATAACTGGTATGTAGCCAAGCTGAGCAATTCGAGCGATCTCCTGCCTCATTAATGAGAGTGGTAGCTCCGTTTCAGCATTCGCATTGAGACGATTAAAGAGCATCCCCGCCCATATTTCATGACCGGGCAAGAGCAAGTCTGCCAGCGCATGAGATTGCGTGATTTGTCGCCGACGATGCTCTGGGAGCGAATTAGCGGCGTATGTATTAATCCAAGTTGGTGCAAGGGTATGCATCATGTCGACCGAGCAGCCTTCTGTTACAAAAGTCACTGACTTCTGTCTTTGCTGCATACGCAAAAGCCAATCGTAAGACTCCCAGGCGGGCATATGCCTATGACTAAATGCATCGAGCCCCATAATGGTGGCGCCCGCACTTGCGGCGCGGTCAAGTTCATCAAACGCCGCTTGTACTTGAATAGGGGCGTTGAGATCGAGTGATGTGACGTCTGGTGCATTCCAATCTGCCTGGTACTCCAGACTATGACCCCACCACAGCCCCCAGCCTTCATTCGGGGGGACCTGGATGCTGGCCAGCTGAGCAACAGCGTCATTCATCGCTTTGGAATTGACATCGTCGTCAACCCATCTCGAGGTGATCTGAAAAGGGAAGTTGTAATTTGTCGCCGCATTGGCCCCGGTTGGAGCCCAGAGTACGACTCGTGTCCAGGATCGTAGAAGTCGTTCAACGCTTCGGGCAAGTGGACCATAGCCAACGAGATCAGGTCGATGTTCGCGCGGCACTATAAATCCAGAGGGATTGTCAGTAGTGATTCGGCTGGTGAGCGCAAGATGTTCACCTCGAACGGGACGAGCATCTCTTTTGTAGCGAACGCCGCCGTAGGTACTCTGGAAGTAGTCTTGGTATGGCGCCAGAGTCTCAATATAAGCCGCACGGTCATTTGTGGTTCGTACAGAAATGGCATAGGTACGTTTGCTGCCAGGCGCCATGGTGCCCGGATAAATCATTTCGGGGGTGCCTCTCGGGCGATCGCTGTTGTTAAAAGAAAAACGAAACAACCACTCATTCTTCTGATCAGTTGTTTCAATAGAACACGCAACATCATGCTTGTACTCCAGTATTGGAAATAAAAGCGCACATCCGATTGTGTCACGTTCATTTGAGGCAACTATGACGGGGCTATAGAGCCATCTTGGGTATACAGATGATGCTGCAATAGTGTTTTGAACCCATTTTGATTTTTGCTCACCGCCATCAATTGTAAAATCCATCCAATCAAGCTCTGGTCCAGTTGTAAATGGACCAATATCGATTGATGGTATTGGTTGGTTCTCTTTCGTTTGATTCTGCAAGGTCCATTCAACATCAAAGCCGCCTTTGACGAGCTTGAATTCCTTTGAAATAGTCAGCTTTGAGTTGAGAGACGGATCCATATGCGCTTTTGGTGAGCCTCCACCTTGTTGTGAGTGGGCAGCCGTCGTAATGAGAAAAAAAACAACCCAACCCAAACGAAACCAACGCCTTTGTTCCGGTTGTCTTGATCGCCCTTGAAGAGGGGAGGTTTTAATGGGGTGCATCATCATTGGGGGGTGAGTTGATTCTCATACATAGCGACATACTGTGAGAGAATGGAGTCACTCGCAAAGGTATCAAACACCCATTTTCTGCCTGTTTGTCCCATTGAAACGGCTCGATCCCGATCTTCAAGGAGTTCTTTCAATTTGGCGGCAAAAGCCTCTGGTGTGCGATCAACGATCAAAGCGCCACCGGAGCCTTCTAGCTCTGGCCAAGTGTCAACACCACGGGTGGTCATGATTGGTGTTTCACAGGCAAGTGATTCAGGGAAGATGAAACCAAAGTTCTCTTGGTTGGTAGGCAGGGCCATCACATCAGCTGCTTGATAGAGTGAGAGTTTCTGATCTCCAGACACGTGGCCGGTAAAGGTGGTGCAAGCGCTGAGGCCAGCATCACTGACCTGCTTCATCAACTGATTGGTGTATTCAGCATCACCAGTTCCTGCAAGGACCAGCCGAAAGATAACACCGCGGTCATTCAGCTGCTTTGATGCAGCAATGAGCGTTTCGGCGCCCTTCTTCGGATGCAATCTGCTTAGGAACAAAATGGTTGGAATGTGACTATCCAATTCGGGCCATTTTTGCTGAGCCAATGCAGGCCCAGGGAGTTCACGATAGGGGGCTAGATCAAAGACCAGTGGAATGACAATGCCGCGACCGTTTGGATACCACCGACTGGCTTGTTCATGCTCTTTGCTCGCAGTGGCGTGCACATAGGTGGCTTGTTCTAAGAACCGCCGGCCTCGCAGCATCAGGTAGATTCGTTTCTTTAGATGGCGCTGGCTCATACTCCAGTCATCGAGCATGCCATGAATGGAGATGATGTTTGGTATCCCGGCCTGTCGCGCTACTGCAGCGAAATACGTGTTGGTAGGGTCCCAGGGTGTATGCAAGTGAATTGCATCAGCATTCTTCATTGCATCGTGCCAGGTCGCCTTGGCTGAAGCATCGAGACGGCCAAATGGGCCGGAGATTCCATTGATTTGAGTGACTTTCGGTAGTGCAGAACTACCACTTTTCCATTGGGAGGGTATGTCAGTTGGATCCTGGGTGACGACCTCCACCTGATGCCCACCAGCGGCCATCAGGGCAGCAAGGTCTAATACTGCTCGAACGACGCCACCATCTTCGAGGCGAAATCGTGAAAAATAGTGGACGACTTTCATGCAGTCAGATCCGGAAGTGGTTGGGTTATCGCTTAGATCACTACGCGAGGCAATCTGTCTATACTATGCAAGATAGCTGCAAATGAGCTGTTTTGCGGGGTTTTTTAGGAAGTCTTGCCTCCCACTCTGGTAGTCGCTACGATCGTCTTTTCGTTATGCGCAAGCGATCTTGCCCCATCCGCTTAGGGAGTCCGTCTCATGTCCAAGACCTCGTTAATCGATCCTCACGGAGGATCGCTGGTAAATCGTATTATCTCTGGCGATCAAGCTACCAAGTTGCAAAGTGAAGCTGCTTCGCTTCCAGCAATCACACTCAGCGATAAACAGGCCTGTGATCTTGAGATGATTGCAATTGGCGCCTTTAGCCCGCTTGAGGGATTTGTTGGGAAAGATGACTTCGAGTCTATCTGCAAGAACATGCGGACTGCCGACGGAGTGGCATGGCCAATTCCGATTACGCTGGCAGTTGATGATGCAACAAAGGCCTCGATAGAGCCTGGTAGCCGCGTGGCTCTCTATCACCGCGATAGCACGTTGCTCGCAGTGATGGATGTGAATGAGGTTTATAGCCACGATAAGAAACTGGAGATTCCAAACGTCTTTGGTACTGAGGATGAGGCACATCCTGGCGTGGCAGCCGTGATGGCTGAAGGTGACTGGCTGTTGGGTGGACCCATCCATGTCCTCACCGTGACCCCAGAGCATGAGCCAGGTGAACAATTCACCGCACATCGACTTGCACCAAGTGCAACACGAAAAGAATTCTCGGATCGCGGCTGGTCTACGATTGCTGCTTTCCAGACACGCAATCCAATCCATCGGGCTCATGAGTATCTCTGTAAGTGCTCACAAGAAATTTGTGATGGTCTCCTGATCCATCCGCTTGTGGGTGAAACCAAACCTGGAGATATTCCAGCAGATGTCAGGATGGAATGTTACGAGACCATTATCGACAAGTATTTCGTAGATGAACGTACCTTGCTGTCCGTGATGCCGGCAGCGATGCGTTATGCGGGCCCCCGTGAAGCAGTGCTCCATGCACTTGTTCGACAGAACTATGGTGTCTCGCACTTTATTGTTGGTCGAGATCACGCTGGTGTGGGTGACTATTACGGCACGTACGATGCACAGAATATCTTCGATACTTTCGCAGACGGTGAGATTAAGGTCATTCCACTCAAATTTGAGCACGCGGCCTATAGCAAGAAGGCCCAAGGCATGGTCTCCGCTAAGACCTTCCCCAAAATTGAGGGTGATCAGATCTTCCTTTCAGGAACCAAGGTTCGCGAAATGCTGGACCGCGCGGAGCGGCCACCAAAGGAATTCTCACGCGAAGAAGTTGCAGATGTCTTGATTAAATGGGCAACATCAGAGGTTCCAGCAGGGGCCTAATTGAGTAGAGATGAAATACGTTGTTGGGTTGGGTTTTAAAAACCGGCGTCACAACACTAACTTGGAGATGATTGAACGAAAATGGCTGATCAAGTAGCAACGAACATTACTTGGCATGAAGGTGAGATCACCGCTGAGAAACGGCACGAGAACATGGGGCAGCAGGGCGCTACGCTTTGGCTCACCGGTCTATCCGGTAGTGGAAAGAGCACAGTTGCAGTTGCTCTTGAGCAAATGCTTATCGCAAGAGGCAAACATGCTTATCGATTAGATGGCGATAATGTTCGGCATGGCCTGAACAAGAACCTCGGTTTTTCTGCCGAAGATCGAACTGAGAATATTCGTCGTATTGGTGAAGTGACTAAGCTCTTCGCCGAATCAGGCATGATCTCAATTACAAGCTTTATAAGTCCTTATAAAGCAGATCGCGATTTAGCTCGTACCGCTCATGAAGAAGCTGGTATTCCTTACTTTGAAGTCTACGTCGAGTGCCCACTAGAAGAGGCAGAACGACGTGATCCAAAGGGGCTTTATAAGAAAGCCCGGGCTGGCGAGATCAAGGGCTTCACAGGGATCGATGATCCATACGAAGAACCAGATGCAGCAGAGCTTGTGATTCGCACAGATCAGCAGACCATTGAAGAAAGTGCTGCCACTTTGCTGAGCTTGCTAGAAACCAAGGGCATCATCTAGGTCGCAGTATTGGCTTATTGAAATTGTTGATACACGGGCTCGCCTTCATGGCGGGCCCGTTTTTTTTAGCGTCTTGGTTTAGACGGTCCAAATGGCATCCATGACCAGGGGTCGTGCGCGATTGTTCCAACGAGTTCAACAGAGGTCGCACCATCGAGATGGACGAGAGGAAGGCCTTGTTTTTTGCCGCGTGAAACTGGGATGCCTGCAGTGCCAAGATTGCCAGAACCGGAATCGACTATCTGGCCATTCTCATCGAACCACCACTGATCGAATTCCCAGGGGTTCGCAGGCGCATCATCACCATCGACGGTGGAGCGTTCAAAATCACCTGCCCCTGGTGGGCGAAGCTCCATATAACCCCATTTGGTACCGGGGACAGCTCCCAGATTCGCATCAGGATCATGCGACGAAGCGAAGAGAATCATGCGGGACGGTTGCACGACTTCGCTCAATCTTGTTGCGGCCAGGCGTTCAGATGCATACCGACTTCCCCAGGGATGGTAGCGTTTCGCAAGACCACCATGACGCGAGTCACCGCCAAGTGCTATTGAGTTGAGGCCAAAGCTTGGTCGTAGGCCTACACCGATTTCGCTTGCGGAGGCAGAGCCTGATCCATAGACGTTGTTGGCGACTTCTGCGTCCATAAGGTCCAGGACAGCACTGTCACGGTAGTCCGCCATAAAGGTCTTGTATCCGCCACCCATATAGGGAGCGAGTCTCCAGACATAGCTCGCTGCATCTTCTGGATTAATCTGACGCCCATCGACCTTAGCCTCAAGTTCGATTGGCATATCTGCAGCATTCGCGTAATCACTCGGTGCTGAGTAGCCGGGCATCAATTCGCCATTGTTATCCGAACTCGATTGCGTATAACCACTGGCCATCTGCCGAAGGGCATCAGTCGATCGAGCTTGTGTGGCTGTCTCTGATGCGCCAGAAATTGCCACGATGGTAATCGATGCAAGAATAGCAATGATGCCCAAGACAACGAGGGTCTCGATAATCGTAAATGCTCTAGGAGTCTTTTTGTACTTTAAATACATACAAGTCGATCCTTGTTTAGCCACCGCAGTAAACAACATCATCGAATTTATCCAGGACACCTGTCCCCGCGCCAATGAAGTCTTCAACGGAATAGTCGTTTCCACCGATTGGTGTTTCAATACTTCCTGGACCATCAGTGGCAGCAAAGTAAATGCCATCAGGTCCGGCAGAGATCAAAACGATGCTGCCTCGAGCGATAGAGTCCCAGTTCGTAACAGGCTTCAACTCGTTTTCATTTTTGATGGGGTTGCCAATGGCTGGCTGGCGAAGAATTTGAGCCAGTGCTGCATGACGCGCCTCATCATTACTAGCCAAGGCATCATCGTTGCTCAGAATGCTACCGCCATTCCAATTCGCAAAGTTTTGATCGTTGCTATCAATATTCCCTGATAGAAGGTAGGGCAGCGCTGTCTCAAGGTAGAACTGCGGCCTGGCGGTCAAATCGCTATTGGTGAGATCGCCACGTGTACGTGTCTGTCGGAAATAGAGAATGGGGCGGCCCCAGCCGTCGACGAGATCGGGCAAAAGCACTTCACTGCCTCCAAAGCCCGGGGAATACTGTTCAGAACCATTCATTTCAATGTCTAACATTTCACGTTCACTTGGTGAAAAGTAGGGTGAGAATTTACGACCTTTAATCGTTGGGCCTTCTCCAATTCGTTGAAGATTGAACTTCATTTTGTAATTGCCATCATCACTGTTGTCATCGAAACTGACCTCATTCCAACCATCATCATCTAAGTACGCTCCGTATGCATCTCCTCCAATCTCATCTTCAACGACATAGCCACCCATCAAGTGAAGGAGTGCATTTTCAGTGCCACTGATTTTGGGGCTGCCTGCAAGAATCGCCTCAGGCACGACGCCGGGTAGGAAGCCGTGATCTTGGCGGAATTTCTCACATGATTGTGCAAAGCTATCCATGACAGCAGTGGTTTGCGCTGCATAGGCTCTATTGCGTGCACTTGAGAGGGCAACCAAGAGAATGCCTAGCAAAATCACAATGATTGAAATCACCACCAGTATCTCAATCAGCGTGAAGCCTGAACGAGAGAACGGCTTTTGAAATCTATGCATTTGTTTCAAACGGGATGAAGCGTACATGTGCGGCGTCTCCAAAAGAAATCCATGACCTGTGTTCACGCGAACACCCTCGGCCACAGGACCGCACCGGCCCGTCACGCTCATCCGCTTCATCTGAAGGATAGCACCCTGAGCAGGCGAGGCGAGTACTTCTTTGGCATTGAAGGTGTCTTTTGCCAGTTTGGTCGCATCCTAGTGCTTTTTTGGGGCATTGAGTTGGGTTTTCAAAGCTCATACTGAGTGAGTGAGCAGGGTCGTTGGCCGAGCTCCGAGCTTTCCTGGTAGGATCCAAGTGCTGATTCAAGATGCGTTCATAAGAGCCCTTGAGTTGTGCTACCTATGGACGGGCCCGCTGCAGATCTACCCCGACAAGATCGCTGACGGCTCTCTCCTTGTCGGGTTGAGGATGTATGTGGTGAAACTGTACATTGGCAATTTGGCCTTCTCAACGACGCAGGCTGACCTAGAGCAAGCCTTCGCCCAGTTTGGCGAGGTAAGTGATGCAACAATTATCAACGATCGTGAAACCGGGCGATCACGCGGTTTTGGATTCGTTGATATACCTGATGACGCATCTGCGAGAGAGGCCATCAGCAAGATGGATGGCACAGATATCGGGGGCCGCGAAATTAAGGTCAATGAAGCGAAGCCTCGGCGTTGATCGTCAGCTCTTGAAGCTTCTTCTTAATCGTTGATTGCAGTCTGAAATATCAGACACTTTTAACGGGCGCGCTCACAAGCGATGTCACTCACTCTGGTGTGGACGTTGGAGGCGTCTGGTTTGCATCTTCGGTAGGGGATGACCAGGGTGTGCCATCCGGATTGAGCCGCATCAATTCAATATCGCGAAATGCAACCGGGTGGCTTTCTGCTTGGAGTGAGATATATCCAGAGCCAAGCCTGTCTTGCCCCTGAGCTTTGTCGATCATCTGCTTGGCATCTGGATCATTGGCATCGAGTATTGGGTTTTGATACTCATGTACGAGGGTGCCATTGATGTAATGGCGTATTCGCTGGCTGCCGAGTACTTCAACTTCCATATTGACCCATTGATCACCGTGATAAGTCTCTGCCTTCGAATCAATGATATGGGCTTTGGTGAGCTGATTGTCGACTTCAATATGCGTTCCAGGTGTGCAGACATTTCCTGTTGCTCGCTCATTTGTTCCATCACCGCCTAAGAACTGAAACTCGATGCAGACAGGAAATGGTTGATCCTGGCGCATGGTTTTTGGATCTTGGCAGTGAAGCATGACCCCGCTGTTGCGCCACGCCCATCCCGGTCCACCTGGGACTTGCTCGCCGGTAAAGCGGTACTTAAGTCGCAGGCGATAGTTTTCAAAGGGTTGTTGGTAGAACAAGTGCCCAAAGCGATCGTCAAATCGCTTGTAATCATCATAGCGCATCTTGATGGCACGATTTTCAACATGGGCCGTATGTAGAGGATTTTCTCCCAGTTCGTGTCCATTGACCTTCATGGTCCAACCATCAAGGTTCTCACCATTAAACAAAGGGATCCACTGGCCAGAGTTACCACTCTGGCTTGGTGTGGCCTGTAATGTTTCATCGATTCCGGCTTGCCCAAGATGGCTCTGGGATTGCTCGATCTCTTGTTGGCCATGAGCCAGAGGCATCATGGCAAGGAGCGTAAAAGAAAGCAGGACAACTGACATGTGGAAAGTGTTCATCGCAAAGCTCCTTTGATTCGGAATATTACCGGGCTTTGGGTATCGACGAACATCAGCATGGAAAATCAACAGGCATCGCAAAAGTGAAACCGCCCGGAATGGGGGTACCGGGCAGTTCCACAAGGAGAGAAAGAGAGTCTTGGGGAGAGAGAAGAGGGTTCTGATAATCTAAGAAACAGGTCCTTTTGAATCAGACGGGTATTCCTAAAAATCTTCCTCCCGTCTAATAAGAGATACGTCGTAATTTGGTGGTCGGTGCGTTTGTAGTGTGATCTTATTGGTCTTTTTTTGAAAAACCCCCGCTCTGGTCGTACCAGAGCGGGGGTTTTGTCTGAAAAGTGGTCCATGTAAAGGAAACGTATGACCTGGACAAGGACCTCCAGAAGAGAGAAGGCGAGGACCTACGAAACGATCGTAGGTTGAAGCGAGGGAATCGTGTCTTCTATTAAGAGTTATGCGCTTCTCTCTGCTCTCACGGGAAAATAAGCCGGATTCTTAGAAAACTTTTTTAGAGAAGGGGGGGGCAACCATTTTTTATGCGAAAAACATGGTTTATGCCCGAAATCAACCCAAGACAAAAACAGCCCAAGCTGTCTAGAGGTTCTCAAGTTTCTCTGCCGTGTCGTATTCAATCAGGGCATCGGCGACTGACTGAAAACCTCCGCCTAAGAGTTCCTGAAGATTGAACGAACGTCCCAAGCGATGATCGACGGCCATATTGTCTTTGTAGCGATAGGTCCTGATTTTTTCCGCACGGTTACCGCGGCCAATCATGGCGCGCCGTTCGGCAGAACGCTGCGCTGTTTGCTCAGCAACTTGGCGTTCATAAATACGAGCTCGCAGCAATTGCCATGCAAGTTGCCGGTTTTGTGATTGGCTCTTGGTGTCTTGCATCCGGACTTCGACACCGCTGGGCTCATGAATGAGGTGCACCGCAGTGGCAACTTTATTGACATTTTGCCCGCCAGGCCCCTGACTGGTGGTGATCATCTCCTTGACGTCCTTGGGGTCAAGATCCACCTCAACCTCTTCTGGTTCCGCAAGCACCGCTACAGTTGCTGTGGAGGTATGAACCCGCCCTTGGGTTTCGGTGGCCGGCACACGTTTGACTTGATGTGTGCCACCTTCAAAACCAAGCATGGTCCAAACACCTTCGCCCTCAATTTGCAGCACGATGCACTTGAAGCCACCATGATCACCAGGGGAAAGCTCAATGTCCTTGACAGTCCACTTTCGATCGGTGGCATAGCGGCGATACATTTCCAAAAGATCACCCGCCCAGAGGGCCGCTTCATCGCCACCAACACCTGCACGCACTTCAAGAATCACGGAACCGATTGCATCATCATCTGCATTAACGAGTCGGCATTGAATCGAGGCCACAATCTCCTCAGCTTTTTGATGCAGATCCGGCAGCTCGGCACGGGCAAATTGAGTGAGCTCTTCGTCAGTACCATCTAAGACCGTTTGTTCGAATTCATCAATTTCAGAACGGAGATCAAGGTACTTACGATATTCAGTCACCAGTGGATCAAGCGCGGCGCGCTTGATGTTTCGAGAACGTACCTCGCGATGGTCGGCCAGCACTTCAGGATCTTCAAGTTCTTTGGTGAGTTGTTCATGCTGGATTGACAGCGCGTCTAGCTTGGTCGTTATTTTGGAATGCAGGTCGTAGCTCATGGTTTATGTTCGATGAGGATGACTGCCAGCGTTTTTATTGCGCAAGCGCACAGAAATGAAGGCACCATGAAAGGGTGCCAGAGGGTGAGCATAAGTTCAATATAGCTATCGCGCCTTAGAAGATGATTTGCCTTTGTTGGCTTCTTTCTTCTTGAAGTAGTCGCCTTGGAACTTCTTCTGGAACTTCTCAACACGGCCAGCAGTATCAACAAAGCTAGATTTGCCCGTGTAAAAAGGATGCGAGCCAGACCAGATCTCAACATTGAGCTCAGGCACTGTTGCGCCAACAGTCATCACTTGTTCACCACGATAGAACACTTTGCATTCGTGGTGGTACTCAGGGTGTATGTCCTTCTTCATGGTGGACGCTCCAAGATCTACTGATGGCATCAATTCGGGTCGCTGAGCCCCTTCGAAGGGCAGGACGGAGTAGCTTAGAAAACTGGCCACAAGATGCAAGCCCAAAGTGCCTTCATCATGGTTGAAATGCCTCTTAGGGCATTAAGCCAGTCGATCGTGTTGGTTTATCGGTATTCAAAGAAAAGGCCCATCGACTGATGGGCTCAGATGATTTAGCTCCCCCGCCTGGACTCGAACCAGGAACCTAACGGTTAACAGCCGTTCGCTCTACCAATTGAGCTACAGGGGAATGGGTTGATCGGCTGGGAAGGATACCCCGTCCTAGGGCAGGGGGTCAATGTCCAAACCAAAAACACGGCTCTATCTTCTTGGACCTAGATCGGGCCGGACCGGCCTGGGACCCATTTGGCCTGCGGAGTCCTGCTTTATTGGCCTGTGGTCCGGAGCTGTTGGATAATGCCCGGCCAGGCCTGACCGATCGCTTCTGGATCGACTTTGATACTCAGCAGGTAGGCGATGTACTCCACGACACCCCGCATCTGCTCATTCCAGCCACTTGCCATTGTCTCCAGTGCTGTTTGGCCACTGTTGTTTCGAATGTTGCGATCGGCACCTTTGGCTAAGAGCAATGTGACGGTATTGGCATGTCCGAAAAAGGCTGCTGCATGCAGCGGTGTGCCGCCATCGGCATTTCGGCGGTTGATATCTGCGTTCGCCTCCAAGAGCAATGTGACAGCATCGTCTTGGCCCATCACAGCTGCCCAAGCCAGTGGAGAGATACCTTTTTCGTCGAGTCGATTGACATCAGCGCCTGCGTCGATGTCTTTTTTAAGTGCAGCAATATCACCATCTTTGGCAGCACTCGACAATAGGGGCCGAGCGGGCTTGGGTAGGAGTATTGAGTACTTACCACCATGTTCAGCGAGTAAGAGTGCAACCTTGGGGCGGCTGGCTTTCACTTGCTCCATATCAGTTGAGAGACCAAGCCATCCTGACCAGAACTCTGCAATATCTTGCATTTCATCGTTCCATGGCGCGGCTGTAATGTCTGTGGGCGTGTAGCCATCATTGTTGATGATGTTGGGGTCAGCGCCTGAAGTCAGTAATAATTCCACGGCGTCATACTCACCAAAGAATGCAGCACCATGCAGTGGTACACCGCCATCATTTGAAGTGGCATTGACCTCGGCGCCGTGCTCGATCAAATAACGCATCGCATCGATTTGTCCAGCAATTGCGGCGAGGCCAAGGGCACTGCCGCCGCCCTCATCGCGTGCGTTTACATCAGTCCCTTGATCGAGGTGTGTTTTGATTGCATCGACGTCACCCAATTTGGCTGCAGCAAACAAGCTTTCATCGGGGGATTGCTTTCCGCCAATAATCGGGGGTGGTTCTGGTAGTTGAGCCCAGAGAGGCATATCGATGCCCGTGATCTCTGGCTCAATCATGGCTCGGCGGTTGCGAACGAATTCGCGTATGCGATCGGGATCGAATGATGACTTCTGGGCTGCAGAAAGATGTGCTCGGGACATTGCCTCGACACGATCAATGTCCGCAAGAATTGTTTCTTCGTGCCAGACATCCGTAAGCAGCTGTTGCATCGTTTGAGCGTAGCGCTCTCGGGCAGACGGTATCTGATAGAGACGGTAGGCGAGACGGCCAACAGTTCGCACTGAACGGGGCGAGGCGGGGTCCTCACCTAATTTGCTATAGGTTTCAAACATGGCGTCGGCACCCCATGGAATGAAGTGCAGTTTATGAGTCTCAGGATTGTGATACACAAAGAAGTTGTTGCGGTTGCCAGCGTATCCATCCCAAAAACTCAGCAATCCTTCCATGGCCCAGAATTTGTAAAACGCATCTTGATCAACAACCTTCCAGATCGCTTCTTCTGCTTCTGCATCATCTTCAATTTCAAGGGCATTAATCAAAGCCTGTAGTTGTGCTAAGCCAGTTTTCTTTGGGCCAAACTTACGTTCAAAGCCGCCTGCCCAATCTTCATAGAAGTCGACGACTGTTCCTTCATAAAGTGTTCCATTTGGATTCCCAAAGGAGTTCGCAAGAAAAGGCTTTCGTAGTGACTCAATGTGGCTATAGACACCAAGGTTCTCCCCATTGACACTGACTTTCGCAAGACTGGCGCGCGGTGCTGGGGTGCCAGCGGTTTTGAAAAGGTCGTAGCCAATAAACTGGCTCATCAATGTTGTGTCTTGCTTATTGTTATTGAGGGTAAGGCTACTGAGCCCTTCAATAGTTGTGCCCTTTGCATTTTTGTCGAGTTTGACTTTAAGAGACGGGCGGCGCCGATCGAGTGAACCCAAGAACCCCTTTTTTCGGAGGCCAACGTTTTGATAGAGCACCCCATCAATGGTGATATCCGCAGGGACATAGCTGAAGGGCGATTCAATAGTTTCGAACTGGCGATCGGGCCCTAAGGCCGTAGCGAGTGAGCGTGACTGCTTTCGAATTTCATTCCAGTCATCTTTATCGAGCGTAATGTCAATTTGTAAAACTCGATCGCGTGGAAACACTTGATCGAGTGTTTGCGTCGTATCAGTGTCCTGGCCAGCAGTGATGGAACCAAGGCAGAGAGCAGCGGTAGTACAGATCAATAGTGTTTGAAGTGCGATGTGATGTGAGATATTGCTCATGCCAATCAGTATCTATAGTTCTACGGTATTTATCGACCATGTTAAGGCGCGATGCAAGTAGCAATGCGCCCAGATCATTGTACAAAGACACAATCAAGCCATCATTTTGGTTGAGAATACAAAGTCATTTCTTCGAGAAAAGGCGCTTGGCCATTCTCATAAGTTGATTCTTGTGTAGGATGAGTAACACCACTGCACAGAGGAAACCGATGCACGCTTCTACGAAGAGACTGTATTGAGGTACCAAGTCTTTGGACCCTGGCGGCAAGTTATCTTTGATTCCCTCAAGGCTCACGCCGAGTACGGTAAGGTGACAGATGATCGCACCACCCAAGAGACCGAGCGTAAGCAGCGCACCGAGCGGAACGGTCCAAGGTAAAATTAACAAGATCACAGCGATCAACTCACAGGAGCCGGTGAAATAACGACCCCAAGGCTCCGCGTCGAGTGTGGTGAAGATTGCTACAGGCTCAGGCGCACCAGTGAACTTAAAGTACAGTGTCATGCCCATTAAGAAAGCGGCTACGAGTCGGAAAATCCAGGACGTTGTTAGAAAGGATGCTCTCTTCATAAAGGGTAAGGTAACAGGCAAGGCTCTCTTTAGTCTAGCCGTTTGATGAGGCAGTTAAAGACATATTCAGACAATCACATTTATTGGTGGAAAAACGACAAAAGGACGTTCGGTAAGCACCGGTTGTGCATTATTGATATCGTGCTTATCGAAGTGGGAGTCTCAATGACCATAAAAAAAGCTAAAAAAGGAAGAGTCGAACCGAGTGCGGCACTCTGTGGGGCTCTTCAGGATGTACTCGATCTGTTGGTCATCATGGACTCAACTCAGTATCAAGAAAATAAAATGCACGGGTTTCCCAGTTCAATAGGTGCCCATACGCGCCACTGCATTGATCATGTGGATGCATTGTTGCTGGGTTTAGATGAAGGGCAAGTGCGCTATGACCGCCGTGAACGTGGAACTCAAATAGAGCAGGAACGTGATTTCGCGATCCGTACGATTGAGGATCGCCAAGCGCAGATTGTCGAAATGCCAGCCGACATGTTTCAATGTGATGTTGAAGTAGCGGCACTTGTGACTTCTGATAGCGAAGAGCAAATATTTAGCTCATCAGGTGAACGTGAAACCCTCTACGTGTTCCACCACACCGTACATCACCTTGCTCTAATGGTCGCGCAAGCTGCGCAGATGCACATCAAAGTGGATAAGACCATTGGACGGGCACCAGCTACGATAGCTGCAGACATTGATCACAAATGTGCACGCTGACGATTGTTCCAGAATGTCTGGAGACCAGTTCCGATTCTGCTTATCGTCTTGCTTTCAATCGCGACGAACAACATACACGCCCAATCGCACAGCTGCCGAAGGTGGAGGTGCATGGCAACAAGAAAGTAATTCTTCCCCGCGAGCCTGATGGGGGTGGAACTTGGATCGCTGTTTCAGATGCAGGCCTTGCTTTTGCACTATTGAACGTGAATCCGCCCAATAGATCAGGAACGGTAAGTGGTGGACTGAGTCGGGGCGTGATCATTCCGGCCTTACTCTCAGCTGATTCGATTGAATCAGTTGCTGGCATGCTTCCAACAGCAACACAGGAGGTCAGGCGCCCATTCCGTCTGGTTGTCACGGATGGGCGAATGTGTATTGAGGCCGTTCAGGGCTTTGGAAGAATGAGTTGCCAGATGCATGATCTGATTGAGCCCATCATGAGATCGTCTTCAGGTCTTGGAGATGATGTTGTTGAAGGACCACGTCGATCGCTCTTTGAGTCGATGTTCGTGGATTCTGATCTATCACCAATATCTATACAGGATCAGTTCCATGCGTCTCGCATACTGAATCATGATGAGCAGTCGGTTGACATGTGGCGTGAGGATGCTCGAACCGTTAGTACAGCAGTGATCACCGTGACCGCAGTTGAGATAAGGATGGTCTACACACCTGGCGCGCCTCGTGAAAAGGCGCCCGGTGTACCGTACGCACTCATGCGCTCCCAGCTTCCAGGTGCCGCATAACCATGTTTGTTTTGTTTCTAGTGTTGCTTACCAGTGTTCCGGTAACGGAAGTCGGACTTCCCGGTGGTATCGGAATCGATGAATCGACGAGTGCTTGGCTGCAGATCTTTATAATTATCATCGCGACCTTCATTCTCGAGGATCCCACCTGTGTTGCAGTAGGATTGTTGGTTCGATCTGGAGTGGTTGAACCAGTGCTTGGGATTGGTTCGGCAATGGTTGGGATCTTCCTTGGGGATCTTGGACTTTATGCGATCGGCCATTTCGGTGGATCCGCGATCAGATCAAGAAGTTGGTTCCAGCGCAGGTTCTCTTCAAATCGACTGCAACGCATGCAAAGCTGGTTCAATGCACATGGTTGGACAGCAATTGTTGCGAGTAGGTTCATGCCGGGAACGCGCGTTCCGCTCTACATTGCAATTGGACTATCGCGTGGAAGCGTTCTTCGTTTTATGACATGGACGGCTATTGCCGTTGTTATTTGGGTACCGTTGCTGGTTATTGGTACGGCACTTCTTGGCGGCACCATTCTTGGACCAATTGAAGCGATTCTTGGGAAAGGTATCTGGGCTTGGATTGTGGTCGCAGTGGTATTGCTGGTGCTATTGCATGTGATTTCACTCACACTGACGAGCGCGGGTCGTCTTCGGCTAAGGACTTTCTTTTGCCGCTGTACACGCTGGGAATTCTGGCCACCATTTTTGTTTTATGCGCCCATTCTTCCGTGGTGCATCTATCAATATCTTCGTATGGGTCGATTGAGAACCGCAACATCTGTGAATCCATGTTGGCCTGATGGGGGAACCATTGGTGAGAGTAAGCAACACATACTAGATCTATTCCCTCGTGCAATGGTCGAGCCCTCATTTAGTTGTGAGCCGGATCAACATGCAGATAAAATTCTTTCGCGAATTGAAGAAGAAAAATGGTCTTGGCCCGTGATCCTAAAGCCTAATGAGGGGCAGCGTGGCGAGGGAGTCAAGCTCGTAAAAGACGCTGGCCGCATGCGCATGTTGCTCGATCAGGCGACGATTCCACTCATTGTGCAACGGTACCATCCCGGGCCTTTGGAGGCAGGCCTCTTTTGGTGGCGGCGACCAGATTCGAAAACCGGCAAACTCTTCACAATCTGCGACAAGGTATTCCCAGTAGTCATCGGAAATGGCCACTCAACGCTGCGTAGTCTCATCATTGACAATAAGCGATTTCGATTACAGCACCGTGTCTTCTTTAGGCGATTTGAAGATCGGCTCGATGAGGTGCTTCCTGAGGGCGAGAAGCTTCAGCTTACGCATGCTGGAAACCACGTACAGGGTTGTATGTTTCGTGACGGAGAACATCTTAGGACACCTGAATTGGAACGTTGGATCGACGAAGGGTGTTCACAGGTTCCGGGTTACTTCTACGGAAGGATTGATGTGCGTTACACAAATGTTGAAGACTTTAAACGAGGTGAAGGGATTTCCATTATTGAAGCGAATGGACTTTCAAGTGAGTCTACGAACATGTATGACCCCACCTTTTCGATTACGGAAGCTTGGAGCATCATGCGTAAGCATTGGGTTGTTGCCATGGAGATCGGGAAAATTAATCGCTCACGTGGTGTGCCTGGCATCAATGAGTGGACCTACATTAAAAACTGGTTTCACTGGCGCCGGACTGGTCGCAGTAACGAGCTGGCTGACTGAGTCAGCAGTCAGGCTATTCTGAAATTGACTCTGTTTGCACAAGTGCGTGCCAATAATTTATAACGCAAATGCGAGGGCAAACATCTTAAGAGCGGCAATGATGAGAACAATACTAAGTAGTATTTTGATGCCGCGTCCGGGTAGCTGTCGTGCTCCAAAATATGAGCCAAGTAAACCTCCGAGCACTGCACCAACGATATAGATCGGTAGTGCTTTGGGCAATATTGGTGATTCAGCAATGACGCCACCAAGACCAGCAAGTGAGTTGACTAACACAAAAACAATCGAAATGGCCGCAGTTCGTTTTGGGCCTGCCCACCCACAGATAATCAAGAGTGGCGAGAGAAAGATGCCACCTCCAGTGCCCGTCAATCCCGCCATCAACCCCAGTATGCCACCAGTTGTTAAGGCGAC
>JAQWNP010000009.1 GCA_029268515.1 Phycisphaerales bacterium
TATGGGCAGTCTGTACCAAACACAACTAAGAATGCTGAGAAGTCAGCAAGATCAACGGTACCACTGCCATCGATATCTTCAACGCAGCCTGAGCACGTTGTACCAAAGGCCACCAAGAAGCTTGAGAAGTCGCTGAGTCCAACAGAACCATCATCATCAAAGTCACCGGCACACGGTGGCTCAGGATCGTTGGTGCAGTTGGTGCAACCATCATTGGGCGTGTTGTTGCCGTCATCACACTCTTCGCCATCTTCAACAACACCGTTACCGCAGACTGACTGTGGTTCGCCAGGTATGAAGTTAATGGTGAGTGATCCAGTCGTGAATCGATTGTCGCAACCATTGGGATCTTCGTCGTAGTTACCATTACAACCGGTATTGGTATCACATTCGAATATCTCAACGTAAAACCGACCGTTTGGATCACTGACGACGCTTGTAAAGTTCCAGGTACCATCATCTTCTGGTCCACCATCAGCTTGACCAGAGAATGGCAAGTAGTAGAAACCATTTTGCTGAGATTCATCAGCAACCAAGATGCCGATATCTGACGACCAGCTATTACTTGCAACGGTTTCGATAAGAATGTCGTCCCAACTAAAACCAGTCACCTCAGCGCCAACGCCGAGATCGATAATCCAGGATTGATTATCTGCGTCACCAAGATTATCCCAGCTGCATAAATCCGTCAGGTCGAGGACATTAGGACCTGGTCCAGTACCACATGTACCTGTCTCACAAGAGGTACCTTCTCCCTGCCAGTTTCCTCCAGTTGCTGAACAAGCAGCTTCTGAGGCAACAACAGAACAGTCCAAGTCAACACAACATGCGCCACTCGAACCGCTGCCACCGGAACAACTCACGTTCAGTGTTCCTGAACCAATTGGATCATCAATATGACCACCCAGGCGAATCAAAATTTGATCGCCGGAGGATACTGAAAGCGTCAGTCGAGAGGAGAAATCGCTGCATCCGCTCGCATCATCGCTACAGCCAATGATGTTTCCTGTTCCGGGAATAACCCAGCTTGAGTAGGCTGCGATTTTAGTATCAAAATCAACTGTCCCACACGTGGAGAATGTTGCCGTTCCATCACATGTTGCGGTATAGCGGTACCAAATGTCATTATTGACGGTACCGTCATTCGCTTCGTCAGAGTCATCACATATACCACCAGCACCATGATCTACACCATCAGTTGTGGCCCCAATGGTGCTAAAGCTTGTGGCTCCATCGGTGATTACAATTGCTTGAAAGAGACCATTATTCGCTGGCGGCTCGCCGCCAGGTTCGCCACAGGTGCCCGAAAGACAATTTCTTGAGTCACGGTGGGCAACTAAAGATGGAATCGTTTCTGTGTCATTGAACGTATTTGAACAAGTAATCGATGGATTCATTGTGTTGCTGGTGCAGCTACAGTGAAAACCACCCCAAAGGTGTCCAAGTTCGTGCGCATGCAGATCGGTCGTACACGCAAAACTACCGCAACAGTCTGATTCACACAGGCTGTAGCGACTGTTTGTACAGATGCCAGCAATCGTCCATGCAATACCAATTGTTCCCCCGTCAATGCTACGGCCCGTGAATAACTGGGCTGTATCGTGTGCAACACCAGACTGATTATTCAGCCATTCTGAACGAAACTGACTCAGCAGTGTTTCAGCATTATTTGATGAGTAGGGATTCGAACCCGATGAAGTACGCACGATGATGGTGGTAATCTCATGTGTCAGACCAACTTCTAGTTGATACTGACTATTCATTGTATTAATGACTTGGTTGACGCGACTCTCTACATTTGATGTGCTACTGCTGTAGTCCTGATAGAACTCGAAGTCTGCATCAATACCTAACTCAGCTACACAAAGAGAACCAACTGATGCCGAGCGATTGGTGATACCAGGATTTTCCTGCTGCACAGGCTTTGCTGGCTGATCAGGTGTACCACACGTACCTCCTGATGGAATGACATCGTCATTGTTATAAGCAACATATTCATCCGGTTCAGCGTCTTGAACTCGGTCACCAATTGGCTCAATCCAGCCACGGTAACCATCAACGATAATCGTGAGATAGAGTCCATCCTCCATCAATGAACCTGAGACGAGCGAGCCAACATGCCCATGCACTTCGCCTTGCACCGTTCGGATGGCACCAGGCTCAACAGGCACAAGACTGCCATCCGCCCGATGCTCAAGAACCTGATAGTTCTTGCTAGAACGCGTGGAGTGTTCCCAGAAGGTGAGATCAACTGGGCCGTATCCTGGCAGTTCAAGAGCCTCAAGTGTGATCGTACGACCAACATCTTCAACCGGATCGACGTCTAGATTGGTAAGCAAGCAATCCCTGAGGCCTAACACTGTCTTCGCACCAGCAATCACTCGAGTGCTGCGATCCAAAGCGGGGCTTTTGATTGGCTGCATCTCGATGCTTGAGACACGACTCGGTTTTCCTGGTGCAACGAAAGCCACGGTTCCAGCAACGACGGCGCCATAGACACATAGACATGTCCATGTTCGCAGACCACCCTTATAAAGCTGTCTCATTCTCTTTAATCTCCTCGGGAAAGCCCCCATCATCAATAATCAGGGCATATAGAGCGTCTCTCGCGCTCACATGAAAAGTACCCCAGATCGGTTCAAGAACAACCGAATTCCAGGTTCAGATATGTCGTACCACATCTCAATATCCGCAAAAATAGACTAATCGGTTGCCTTTTCCATCTTTTTAGACGGAATAACACCATTATTGGCACCCAATGCCGCCAATTGCAACACCGTAAACAGGACCCGCCCCAGTGAAAACCAGTTGCTCGTTGATTTTGGTGACGATTCATCAGGATAGGCTGCACCCGAGATCTCTGGCTGCGGGAGCGATCCATCCTCATAATAGGTAAATGAGGTGGCATCATTCCGCCTTCCTGATGGAAGGCTGGCCACGACGAACTGCCAATTGGCTTCTGGTGCGCGATATGCGAGAAGAACCCCCGCGCATCTCTTGGAAGTGGATCGCTATTGCCTCGCTCTGAGTCTAATGCACTTCTTTTTGATGAGCAGAGGTCTCTACATTCTCATGGGCTAGTAATTCTTCTGGTGGCGCCCAATGGGGTCGCCGAAAGGCGTAAATGATAAATGGCACGATGACGATGATCACGAATGCAGGAACGGTATAAATAACCCACATCAGCTTCCAGTTTTCACCGGCAGCTTCAACGAAGGCTGTCTCAGTTGTGGCTTCTGGGGGGAAACAACTAAGCACAATACCTGCAATACAGGTGATTGTGCCCACCCCAACCAATAGCCAAATACCAATCCAGCCACCTGGAATCTTGTAGCTGCGCTCAACGTGCGGGTGCTTATAACGAAGCACTAAGCAGGTAATGAACATCAGCGCATACATCACGAGATAGACCATGCCGGACACGAGCGTGACGATTGCAAAACCAGCATTGATGTTGATCATCCCCATCACAATGCTCAACGCCGTTACCACAACGCCCTGCACTAAAAGCATCGCAACGGGAACGCCAGCTGAATTGCGCCCTTGCAAGAAAGGTGGCACAACGCCATCGTGCGCAGCGACAGAAAGTGCTTCTGTCGGGCCGATGATCCAAACAATGATGTGGCCGATGGCCCCAATGGCAACACAAGCAGCCATCACCGGCAGCGCCCACTCAAATCCAAACTCATGGAAGAAGGTCTCAAAGACCTGCAAAGGACCAGATTGAAGTTCGAGGTTATTGATTGGGACGAAGATAGCCACAGCAAGGGCGCCAAGAATAGACACCGAGAGAATGATCACAAACGAGATGAAAACCGCCAATGGAATAGATCGCTTTGGCCGTTCAGTCCGGCGGAAGTGCACTGCGTTTACTTCCAACCCGGAAAGGAACGAGAAGACCATCAATACCATGACAATCCTGCCGACACTGGTGAGGTCAGGAATGAGATACTTCGGCTCTAGTGGGGTTTGCGATGGGTGTCCGCTCATGAGCCAATACACCGCCATGATGATGATCAGTAGTAATGGAAAGAGCGTGCCGACGTAGAGGCAAAAGGTCGTCAGAATGCCACTCCAGCGAAGGCCACCGAAGTTCAACAACGTTGCTACCCAAAACACGGCTAAATTGACCGGGACAAGGAAACGCCAGTTCTCGGCGAGGTCTGGATCGAACATGTACGCAATTGCAGCGGTCGCAAAAGCAAGAACACTCGGATACCAGACCACAACCTGCATCCACTGACACCAAACACCCAGAAATGCCATGCGTTTGCCAAGACCGGTCTTGATCCATAGATAGATGCCACCCCGCCCCGGCCATCCCGCTCCAAGCTCAGCTGTCACAAGTGTGATGGGTATAAAGTAAACGATTGCAAAGAACACATAGAAGGTCACAAGACTGAGACCATAGGACGCCATGTCTGGCAAGCCTTCAAGACCAATGACAATCGCTGTGATCATCATTGATAGAACAAATGGGCTCAGTGACTTCTGGTTTGGTTTATCGGCTGATTGATGCATAAATTAGGCCTAGACGGGGTCAAATATGTTCGTTGTGACGTTTCCATGATGTGCCACGAGAACGGAACCCGTTTCAATCGGCTCCCAGTGTTCGCTTATGTCATCAAGAGGCTCTGATAATATCAACATGCCATCTGATGATGCATTCTTTAGATCACCACATACTTCATGTAGCGCTTTCTCAGATCGGCTGTGATAGAGAGTCGGTGCCTCACCGTCTGCACAAAATCGTACAGCGATGATTCTTTGACCATCCGAAACAGACACGGTCATTCGGAACGGCTCCTTAACCCCTGCTTTATTTCGAGCATCACAGACAGCCTTCGCCATGCCGTGCAATCCTCGAACAGGGTCATCCTCCAAACCATGGGTCAATGCCAGATAGAACATTGTCTCACTATCAGTGCATCCCAACATAAACGGATAGAACTCAGGATCAATCGAGAAGTCTAAATCACGCTTAATTTTCTCGAATTCCCCAATCGACCCATTATGTTGAAAAAGCCAACGACCATGCTTAAACGGATGACAGTTGGTTCGTTGAATTGGCGAAGACGTTGCTGCACGGACATGTGCGAAGAAAAGCTTTGTGCAAATCTGTTGGGAGAGCGCCCGTAAATTTAGGTCATGCCAAGCCGGCGTTGTATCACGAAAGATACCTGGTTCGGGTCGTCCATCAAACCAGCCAATACCGAATCCATCCCCGTTAGTCGCGTAAACAGATCGCTGCGCATTGATACTTTGATTAATAAGCGAATGCTCTGGCCGAACCAAAAGAGTATCCATAAAAATGGGTGATCCAATATAAGCCAGCCATCGACACATTTATAAAAAAGCTCCTTTGCAACTCCGAGCGAGCATTGTAGTTGATGCGCAGAATGACGCTGCCAATCAAATATGGTGCTCAGATCATGAAAGCCACAATCGACTTCTTGATGTCTGTATGCATGTAAAGCGCAGAAATATCCAAAGCCAAAAAGCTCACCGCCCCGGACAATGTCCGAGGCGGCGAAGGAGGGGAGGAAGAGCAAGGTAGGACGAGAACTAAATCTCGTTTGGCAAGAGCCGTTCGGCCCCGACATTTAACTACATAAGAAACATTGCTAAACTTCGGACCTCGCCCCCGATAAGTCATTATCAGTCTTCATTGATCGAACAAATGAAACGGAAATACAGTGATCTTCTTTTTGAGCCGCTTTTATTTTTTAAGATGGGTGATGCGACACTGATCCCAATTTGGATTTCGCATGTCTTAACTGCGTGAAGTAACGTATGCACAGAGACAAAAGATGGTGCCAATAGGCTACAGAAGAAAGACCCCCTTTCCACATCTCATCAATTATCAAATCGCCAGGACTACCGCATTTACCTGAGTAAGTGATACTCTTTGCAACTGGATTGATGTAGGAAGTGACAGCTTTTCCACCTAGATCTGCCCTATCTAAATCTAACCACAGCGACAGTGAAGGAGCCGGCAATCGCCCGAAGGCGCCTACCGATATCCTGAAAGATGCTGTCTTTATGTAATGACCGCTGAGAATTTCCCGCCCACGGTAGGTACAAGTTCTGCACCCCCATTAGCACAGCGTGGCACACTCAAACGAGTTGGTCACGGCTCCACACGCCCAGACAGCGCCGGTACACCGCATCGTGGGATCCATGATCCTCAATAGAGCGCAAGGGCGAGGGGAGGTCGAAAGGCGCGATTTGCAAGTTGAGGGTGTTTGTGCCGCCAGTCAATCCCCTTGGGTTGAATTTCACATCTGGGAAGGTTGTGGTAATCAGGTAACGACAGGACGAGCGGCAGAAGTTGTCAAGAACTTTCTGCGCCAGCTCCAAGGATAGGTGCTGGAGGCAATCGCGACAGAAGAGGGCATCCACGTCTGGCAGTGAATCGGTTGTTAGATCGATAACGCGGAAAGTGCGGCCGGAATCACCGGCGTACTCAGCAGTCAGTTTTTCGATCAGTGCTGGGACGATATCGCCGCCGACGTACTGGTCAACGCCGAGTTCGACCTTTCGCATCCAGTAAAAGTCTCCGCAAGGGGCGTCCAGCATCGACTTGATGCCAAGTTCGGCAAGCAATTCTGGCAAGTCGCTGCGCAGGGATGCCGTAGCATCCATAGTAGATCCGCCGCCAGAGGCTGACTCTTCGCTGTTCCAGTAGTTCTCCTCGTAGATTGATGTGAAGATCTCTTGAGGGGTCTTGTTTTCCAACGCCCAACGCCGCTGCTGACGTTTCCGCATACTGGGCAAGATCGAGCGAACAGCGTGTGCTAAGCGCGGAAAGCGCAACTTCAACTGTCCCATGATTTGACGTTGGGACTTGCTGGAAGAATTCTTTAAAGTCATAAAACTGTCCTTTACTTCTTCTTTGGCTGCCAGGCTGAACGCTCATTATCTCAATCACGCCTACAGCAACTAAGGTCATCCCTACCTCACCAGACTTCATTGTTGCAATAATTGTAATGCCTGGCCCAAATTACCCAAGTTGTTGTATTCCGTTTCTTCGTCCTAGTTGATGGATCCTTCATAAAATCGTCGTCGCCATCTCTTCCTGCAGCCAGCAGCGCAGGCACTTGCTCGGCCAGAATTGCAGCTACGGCTTCATATAGCCATTCAATATGATTGGTGCCGTCCATATGACCATGTTCAAAGCCTCTAAATAGATCCTTTGCTGTTTCTCAGATGGCGTTATCGTCATTCTGATCGCCGATCAGGCATTTAAGATCTCATTTCAGACTGCAGAGAGACCGCCTCTTGGCTGTGCAAATCGCCTCTGATCGCGTTTCGAAAATATGCAGAGTTGGAGGGTGCCAATAGGCTGAAAAAGAAGAAAGACCCCTTTTCCATATCTCATCAATTATCAATTCGCCAACCCTCCTAAGTAAGGGATACTCTCTGCACCTGGATTAATGTATGAAATGACAACTTTTCAATCTGGAACTGGGCTATCAATCTAAATACAGCAAAGGAGCAGGCAAGCGCCCGAAGGCGCCTACCGAACTCCCGAAAGATGCTGTTCTGATGCAATGACAGCTGAGAATTTTTCACCAACAGCAGCCATCAAGTTCTAGGAAGCAATAAGTCCGTTCGCAGACTGTCCTTTTTAACCTCTTTCTTTAGAACAACTTGTCTTGCAATTCGGCGGTAGGCACGATCCCCCGGCAGCCGAGGTGTGGTCAATATGAGATAGTCAGCATCACCCAAAATTAGTAGCGCAAAACAATCCTTATGACATGGCCTGATTTCGATGGGCATATTACGCAAAGAAAACCGTAACCGTTTCACTGAGTAATTCGCTAGCTGGCTGAGCAGTTGTGCTGGCGATCCGGTGATTTGTAGTCTTTGTGGAGGGTCGTGTAATTCATTGGCACAATGAAAGCTCCGGTCATTTGGGAAGTCCAGCTGAAGCTCAACTTGGCCCCTGAGCCCTTGGGTTACTGGCCAATCAGTGATCATTGCACCTGAGAGGGTCACTGATATTCGCCGGATACCTTTTTTCGTTTCAATCTCACACCATCCACGTAAAAGGCCATCCTCCGGTTGAGAATTGATCAGTTGAGCCCCCCCTGTTGGCTTCCCAACAAGCTGCTGGACATTGCTATGACACGTTTTCGATATGTGAGGGGGTTTAATATCAGCACAAGTGGGCTTTGTAGTCAGAACAAAGGGTGTGATCCAGATGACCATGGTCCAGCATCTCCAAATTAGGTTTCTAGGCTCATCGATGCTTCCATTGTCTGTGTTCTCGCTCCATGAGCGGCTATTTAGTGGTGTATTTCTGATTTTTCAAAAAGCACCATGCCCGAGCAAAAGAACGTCTCAATTGCGTTTTCGCAATTTCTAAGGGTTACATAGTCAATCTAATAGATCCTATTGCTATGGAATAAGTTGTACGTAATCACAAGGAAGTGGGAGTACATATTTCATCTGAAGAAAGAGGGTGCCCAAGAGAGCGAGCTCATACAACCCTTTGGTCAATTCCAAGACACAGGTAGTAATTGGAATTCGTATTAGAAGGATTGGAAGGAGCTTGTAAAACAGGGAAAGAAAGTGAGGTCACAATTGAGCGTAGAAATTAAAGATGAGACTAGGAAACATCGCCTGGAACGATTACTAGATCTTGCCCAGGCTTACAAGGGCTGGACTCGGAAAGAACTGGCCAAAGCACTTGGCCGCGATCCCGCTAATCTTGTACCAGCCAGCGGAAACCCAAAACTTGATTACGTTGTTGATCTAGCCGAAGTTCTAGACTGGCCAATTGGTGATGTTGCGGAAGTGTTGTTTACTCATGCCGAAATTACAACTCGTTCACAATCTAAAGGTGGCCAAAAAGATGAGTTCGAGAACTTCAAAGATTATCACCATGCGTTGTTTGAAGCTCAGAAACTCGGTGAGTATTCAGCAATTCTCACGTTAGCAGTTGAGGCCAAGCAAGTCGCTGAAGAACCTGACCAGCGTGCACTAGCTGCTCACTACGAAGCCCTGGGTTGGGATGGCCTAGGCCGCTACCATCGTTCTCTCGAAGCTTCTCAAGACGGGCTGAATGAGCCTATCTCTGATATTGATCTACGTTTCGCACTTGAGACCGCGCTCGCCAATGCACACTACAGCCTTTGGCATCTCGCTGAGGCACGAGCGACCTCCGGCGAGATCATTACTTGGTACCGCCAGAATCCAGCATCAACATCAACCGGTAAGTATGCAGAAGCACAAGCTGTCTATACACGAGGCCATGCTCTTCGAAGAATTGCTGGTGTCTCTCCATGTATGACCAAATTAGGCATCTCACGAAGCCGTGCTGATCTTGAACGAGCGCTCCGACTCTGGAAAGAACTTGCAGTGGAATACGATGATAGCTGCGACGGAATCGGCAACATTTGCCATGCAGGTATTATCGAACTCGATGTCATGGATGAAAAGCGTATCGCTGAAGATGCCTTAGCTGAGATTTGCCGAGGTCTTGAGAGCGTCATCGAACCCAATAAAATGCCCATTGGCAACTGGCTAGAGAGCTATGGGTGGTGGTGCGTCTTTGGTTGCAATATTGCTCTTCGACACTTGACCAAACAACGCGATGTCCAACATTACATGGCACTGTTCACCAACAAAGCTGATGAAATTGCTAATCGCCTTGGCAACTGGTCACTTCGGGAACGGGTTTTCACCATGCAATTCCTAGGCCACCAACACTTTGTTGGCTGGGCGGGGCGTGAATTGCCTATGACCATCGACTCCGATGATATCCGCCTCATCGCTGGCACCATGGGGCGATTCCCAACCTTTAGACGTACTGGATGGAAAATTCTTAACACTGCTCATGTCATCAAAGACAAATGAAGGGAGGTAAGACCATGAAATTGACTAAACTAACAACTCTTTTAGTAACAACGGCAACAGTCTGCCTTTCTTGCAGTTTCGCGAGTGCTACGGGGCGAGGAAATACTATCCTTAGTGATGTGTACCTCTATCAGTACGGAATAAAAATAGAACCCCGTGACACAAATTCTAATCCTACCGTGATGAGTTTAATGGCTGCTATTGGTGGCCTTCCACCATCTGCAAACATGAATTCAATACTGAGCAATACAGTTGACACTGATCTGCTGAATGCCATAGGTGGGTTCAATAGCTTTGATTCAGGCAAACGCCCGAGCTACTTCTCTGGCCTTGGGCAAGCAACAAATTTGGCTATACCTGGTCAAGTGATGCTGCTACCCATCGATGTCAATGCTGATTACACCATCAGTTCTTGGGTTGCTTCAGACACGTTCTTTCCTGATATTGAGAGTCCAGCTAGTAACATCGATGCCTCTATCCTCAATCCAACGACGGTTGGATCGGGTATCAGTATGGATCATCATTCAGTTAGCTTGGATGATGTAAGCAGTAATGCTGTACCTGCCCCTGGTGGTATCGCAATCTTAATGGGAGCTCTTCTATGCGGCCGACGCCGACGGAGGGATTAATCCTCGAAAATTAGAGTAAGCCATCAGGCTTCGGCACCAGCCGGATGGCCCTCTTATGAGACCGTGATGTCCTTCAAAGCCTGTTTTAGCCATAAATTGGTTGCAACAGAGGCTCTTGTGGGGCATCGCGGTTTTCATCATTTTTGCTTGAATCTCAATTCGGACCGAGTACCTTTGAATATGGCGATGGCCCTGCAAGGATCATCGCTGATGAGATTTGGCTGCCAAACTTGTGGCCAGATCCCGCATGCACCGTCCTTGTGGTGGGGGGCGACTGGCGTGCCATAACTTTTATGCTAGTTGATCACGGTCAATGGGTCGCCTTGCCCTCATCTATGAGCTGAGGGCGACGATCAAGCTGAAGTCCAACGAAGGACGAGGTTGTGGTGAACAATACGACGACTAATCGTAGAGACCGCTTACACCAGCTCTTTGAACTGGCTCGCTCCTACCGCAACCTGACATTGAGCGAACTTGCCGCTCGAATGGACCGCAGCCCTTCTAACATCCTACGCCAGGGCGACAACCCAAAGCTCGATCTCATCATTGGCTTAGCCAATTGCCTTGATTGGACAATAGATGAAGTGACTCGGTTTATCTGGAGTGGAAAATCCACCGCCAAGATTGATCATCAAGGCACCCCCGCTAGTTCCGGGCCTATAGCAAGTTTGTCATTTGCCAATCTCGAAAACAGGGCTCGTCAGGCGCGCGAGAAGGGGCGCCTGGGAGCTCTCATTGAGACGGTTGATCAAATGCAAAAATCAGCCAAGACGGTCAAGCAAAGAGCATCTGTTCTTCTCAGCCGTGCAATCATTGCCGCGGCGAGTGGCAATCCATCTCAACAGGAGCATGCTGGTCAACAACTGGTCATTGACGAGAGACTACCTCAAGAGTTTAAATTGATGGGATTGGCACAAATTGCCCAAGCGAATCTATCACTTGGCCGCTTATCTGCCGCGAACGATCATGCCAAGGCTGTGATTCGGCACACCCAAGATCTTGTGTTTGATATCGACGATGAAGTGACCTGTGAAAAATATAGAGCCCGGGCAGCCGCCCAAGAAGTCAGAGGCCATCTTGCCTGCCGACAACTGAACCGCCCTATTGGACGTTGGAAGGTTAACACAGCTGCATGCCGACGTGATGCCTCTCAGGCCAGACGTTGGCTAGATGGAACATATGATGAAGTTCGCCCTGACCACATTACCGCTTCTATTACTCGATGTAATGCTGCGTTAACTGAGCTGGATGTAGCACTTGGCAACATGCAAGCTGATGATGCTGTTGCGATGCTTCAGTCTCAAATTAGTGAGCAAGTACCTTTGCATCATGACCTCGTAGAAAGCCTTGGATGGGTGTGTGTTTATGGTGCTGACATTGCAATGCGATTTATGTCCCCGTCCCGCCAACAGCAATGTTCACTGGGCACGTTCTCAGAGAAGGGCTTTGAACTTGCTGACAGGATTGACGGATGGCAACTTCGAGAACGCCTTCTCACACTTGATTACGAGGGCAATAAGATTCTGGAATCTGAGCAAAAAAAGAGAATCACCCGCATCATTGACAACGATGATGTACGCCTGATTAATTCAACGATGAGACGCTTTCCAAACTTTCGAAGCATCGGGCTCGATATATTGACAAATAGTGAACTGTCTTTTTGATACCGCTCGATATTTCTCTTCCAAAAGATATCAACGTCAGCACGGTCTTCGATCACGCATTCTTAGAAATTAGGAAGTGGCTTTGTGGGACGATCGCCCTCAGTGTCCTCAGGCTGTTTTATGGACGGCTTTAAGTTAGGCGACCATTCCAACCAACTCTCTTTTAAAGATTCGGCGAGATCAAATCGAGCGCCACTTTGTGCCTCCACACCTGCATCCGTTGGCGTTGCCATTCCAATACCACCAACAAGAAGTGATGAAAGTGACTCCGTCTTAACTGTGGCTCCAAAAAGGCTCAGATCAACGCCGATCCCACTCGTGTTCCAAAATTTCGAGTTCACCCGCACCAGATGGGCATACCTACCTTTTATTGCACACTTAATTTGAACCTTCTGACCTGTGGGCGAAAGTTGAACTGAAGAAATGCTTCCGATAGTCATGTGCCGATATTCAACTGGCGAACCAGCCCTAAGGCTTCCTCCCTCATTGGCCTCAATGATGATATTGACTGCATGCTCGTCACCCATCTCAGCTGGACTTTCTAACAAACCAACAAAGTGTGACTGTTGTTGACCAGTACCAGGCTGCACACTGATGTATTGCTGACCAAGTACAGTATCGAGTCCAGAAACACCGCCAAGACCAACTTCTGGATGCACGATCCAAAACACTGAACCCTTAACTGCGAGGCGCCGGGCCGTCCTTTGCAAAACAACAGTGACAACAACTTTAGATAGATCGTCGTTGAGATCAACAGCTTTGACTGAACCAATGCGAACACCCCGATACTTAATAGGCGCCCTCACTTGCAGGTTCTGTCCATTCTGAAACTCAATTTTAATTGTTGGACCAGCGTTCATAACGTCTACCCAGATCACCACCAGACAAACCAATAGCGCAAGGATCGGAATGATCCAGACCCAGACCATTTTTGATTGACGAGGTTTGACGGAAGCAAACGGCAATTGATCTTGTTCAGTCATTTGCTGAGTCCCATATCAACTTTGGGTTAAATGTCGCCGTTGAAAGCAAACTAAACAACACAACCATACAGAAGAAAAAGGCACCAGGCCCTGGATAGACGTTAACCCAGGATCCAAGCTTGACTGCTGCAACCAGAATTGCGATCACAAGAACATCAAGCATCCCCCACTTTCCAACTAAGTCAATCGTACGAAATGTCCAAACACGATGACTTGGCTTAAGCGCAAAGTTACCCATACAAAGCAGAAACATACCTAAGATTTTTATTGCTGGAATAATGATTGAAGCGATCAATATAATCAGAGCAATAATCCAATCACCTGATTGAACAAGACTAACCACACCTGACCAGATAGTTGTCTTATTGACATATCCCATCTGAGACAGTTCAAGAACAGGCAGAGCCATCGCAAATGGATAAAAAATGAGTGCTGTCGCGGCCAGTGCGGCGGTCAGCTGAATATTCCCACCATGCGACTGTTTTAGATGTGCGCTGCAACGTGAACACACTGAACGCTCATCAGGTGCAATATGTCCAACACGCTGAATCAAACCACATACTGGGCATGCATGGATCTGACTTGACATTTGCACCGCCATTTAAAAACAACCTCTCTTTTGCTTCAAGGGATATCGGCCGAATGAGTCTAACGACGATGAAATAAGTATCTCCTTGACCGAGAATACCATCTATGGGTTGCACCGCTAAGATGCTCCTATCAACCAGCCAAGCAAAAAGATTCGCATCGGTATTCTGACAGGCGAGGATAGCCTTTGGAGCGTTGGGCAGTGGCGCCGCACTGCCACCACTCTTCGCAACGCGGGCATGGACGTTGTTGGCTTATGGTCAGTCAATGAATCTACTAGCCAATTTCACCAAGAAGATATTGGCACTTGGTACCGGAAGACTTTTGGCCTCTGGAATTTTATAAAGTTCTGCGCCTATGCGTGTGCCATTTGGACAGGACGACTCATTTGCCGCCATCCAATGACATTCCCGAGTCTATGCCGGCGTCAGAACATTCCTTATTGGGCAATTCAAAACCCTGACGATCCAAGACTTCACGAATGGCTTGATGAACAGGACGTTGATGTGCTTGTCATACTCACCTCACATATTCTAAAAGAACCACTGCTTTCAAAAACACGCCTAGGCATACTCAATAAGCACACGGCACTACTACCCTCATACCGCGGCCTCTTTCCATACTTTTGGGCTTCTATCGACAAGGCGCCACAAGGGATCACCATTCACCTAGTTGATGAAGGTATTGATACAGGAACGATCATCTGCCGTGAAGCGATTGGCGGCAAAGCAACTCAATCAATGTCTTCGTTCTACGCCCACGCAGATCGGATGTTTCCAGATCTACTCGTCCAAGCAGTTACACGGCTGCATCAAGATAGCGCAGCAATTGAGCCACTTCCTCAGATCAAAGAAAGCTATAAAGGTAAGCCCAAAAGATCTGACTACGTCAATTTTCGAAAAGCAGGAGGAAAGATCACAACGCTGCGGGACGTGTTCAGGGCTCTGACTTGGGGCTAAGATTAGGTTCTCATGCGTTCTCTACTTTGATCAGAGAGTTGTTATGTTGATGAACCTAGCTTCAATGACTACCTTCGCACCATATGAGTGACCTTAAAGGCAATCAACCTGAGCTTTGGACGAGAGGTTTTCTGGGACTTCAGTTGGCTCAGTTTATGGGTGCATTCAATGACAATTTGGTCAAGATAGTTCTCATGCTCATGGTTGCCAGTGAAAGTGGCAACCTATGGGCTGGTGATCTCGGCCCAGGCGGGCAATCATATATCTCATTGCTCATGACCATTCCCTTCCTATTGCTACTGGATTTTTCGGGTCGATGTGCTGACCGTTTTTCCAAACGCCGCATTATCTTTTGGGTTAAGGTTTCTGAAATTCCCATCAGTATTATCATTGCTATTGGACTCATCGCAGGCAGCATCTGGTTGACACTCATCGGATATGCCTTGCTCATGATGGAAAGTGCTTTCTTTAACCCATCAAAGTACGGCATGATCCGTGAGGTCATCATGACTCGTCAGCTGAGCCGTGGTAACGGCCTGATGAACATGACCACGAACATGGCTATCATTTTGGGTACGGCAGTTGGCGGCCCACTCCTGGGCTTCGGCTACTGGCCCGTTGGCGCTGCGATCATCATCATCTCCATTATTGGTTTTTTGGGCGTCTTTGTGATCCCCCCACTACCAGCTATCAAACCGACTACCGCCCTCACCCCATGGCCCGGAGCCAGCTCTATCAGAACGCTGCTTGGTATGCGTACCCGCCATCCTGTGGAATCGCATCAACAAATCCACGCAGGCCACAGATACCATCCATTGCTTCTCATAACAATTCTTTGGGCTTGGTTCTGGTTCGCAGCCGTATTGGTGATGCTTATTGTGCCTGAGTACAAAGGCCTCTTGAATGTCTCAGACGCTGCAACCAGTGGCATGCTTGCCTTACTCGGTATTGCGATCGGCATAAGCTGTGCGGCGGCTGGGTACATCTCTGGCGGGCGTGTTCGCATGTCACTGATACCATTTGGAGCCTTTGGGTTAGCTTTATTTTTCCTACTGTTAGCGGTCTTACCCCCAAGCTATTGGTTAGCCGTATTCCTTTTATGCCTCGGGGGTTTATCGGCTGGATTTTATCTTGTTCCCTTACAAGCACTCATCCAACAAGCAGCACCAAATGATATGCGGGCTCAATATGTTTCTAGTTCGAATTGGCTTTGCTATTTACTCATGACCATCGCAGCTGTCGTTTTCAAGATCGCCAGCACCATGAACATACAAATCGGCTGGATCTATGGTTTTTGCGCGGTGACGATGGCATTGACACTCATACCCTTGATTCTCTACCGCAAGTTGCTTTGTGTGGCTGAAGGATGCGGATTTGATCAACCGAATATCTTGGCTACCAGCCTCACTGACTCCAGGTAAGAGATCCAGAAAATCATGCCCTTTTAGCCGATAAGTCTTTTTTTGCCTGTTCTGGTACGACCCTCACTCGATTACAATAGACCAACATGGAATCGATTTATTTAGACAATGCAGCGACGACCTGTCCACTTCCTTCTGTTTGCGTAAAGATGCAGCAAGTTCATGGAAGCTGCTGGGGCAATGCGTCCAGTAGCCATCGTGTTGGCCAACAAGCCCGCAGAGAGGTGGAGCTTGCTCGTGAATCTGTGGCCAAACTGATCGGGGCGCAGCCTGCTGAAATTATATTTACCTCTGGCGGTACCGAATCATGCAACCTGGCTATTAATGGCACCTTGGCATGCCTACCAAATCATCGCAAAGTGATTACGAGTCGCCTAGAGCATAGCGCCGTGCGCGGTTCACTCAAGGACATGGATGGCAAAGGTATAGAAGTGCTTTGGCTTCCTAATGATGGCAGTGGTGTCGTTGATCTTGATGTACTCAAGACGATGCTCAAGGATAACAGTGACGAGATTGCATTGGTTTCTGTGATGTGGGCCAATAATGAAACTGGTGCTATCCAGCCAATTGAAGAAATCTGCGAGATATGTCATGCATACGATGTCCGCGTGCATACAGATGCCACACAGTGGATTGGGAAGATGCCAACAGATCTGGCCTCATTGCCCGTGGATCTTCTGAGTTTTACAGGACATAAGTTTCATGGGCCAAAGGGCACGGGTGTCCTTTATGTTCGCGCTGGTTGTGATCTATCACCGTGCGTGACTGGTGGGCCGCAAGAACGAGGACGAAGAGCCGGCACTGAAAATACCGCTGGGATTGCTGGGTTAGGCGTCGCATGCGACGAAGCTCGTCAGTGGCTCGATGAAGATCACTGGCGGCACAGACGAGAGCTGCTCAGTCACTTCGAGCAAAGCTTACTAGAAGCTGTTGATGGAGCTTGGCTTAACTCCGGCGCCGTCACTCGACTATGGAGCACGACCAACATTGGTTTTCCTGATGTCACAAGCGAGATGATGCTCTTAGCACTCTCCGAACGCGGTATCTGCTGTAGTGGTGGCTCTGCCTGCTCAAGCGGTTCTACGACAAGATCTGCCGTCCTTGAGGCATTAGAGTTGCCAGATCACATTCCGCATGACCGCTGCCACGCCTCACTCCGCTTTAGTATTTGTCGTCATACCTCCTCTGAAACGCTGGAAGAGGCTTTTCACATCATCGTGGAGGTACATCAACGCTTATCGCAGATGGTGATCGCCTCAGAGACCCCGAGTGTCTGCATTGAATCGGATTCTTGACGACGTCTCAAGCGGGTTTACAATCCTCGTCCATCTTTAGACACTGGTGACGAAAGCCCTGTTAGCTCAGTTGGCAGAGCAGCGGATTCTTAATCCGCGGGTCGCAAGTTCGAGTCTTGCACAGGGCATTTCTAGACTATTGCCGCCTTCTCAATCCAGTGGTAACCATGGCGTAGCTGACTTCCCGCTGGCGTGTCCTTTTCAGGATGACTGTATTAGGACCTTTAGCCTCAGACTTCAACCGAGCTAGAGGAGTCATCAAGAAACAAGGCGCCTTTGAAATCCGGATCAATTACCGTGAGCAGTGTCATGGCTAACAAACTCTTTTTGGAAGAGATTCAGTCAACCAACTCAAGATCACGCAGGCCGTTGCCACAACCATAACGATACCGCCTATCAGGAACAACGTTGGGTAAGACACGCCTCGTGACAGCATAGAACTGAGCCCATAGCTTCCAGCTATCCATCCAAATGCCGCACTAAAAGTGATCAAGCCCCAATAGTGTGCGTGTCGTGATAAATCAACAATGTCGCGGGTGCGCAATGCTGTCAGCGCTACACATTGAAACAAGAATACACCGTTAAGAAATCCAGCTGCGGTCACCAAAACAAGTGAACTCGTCCACAGCACCATAAAAATAGATAGAACTCCAATGAGATAATTGAAAACCAAAGCTAATTGATTTCCCATAAAGCGACTCATGATGCCACCTAAAATAGCTCCGACAAAGCAGCCCACACCATAAAGAGAAAACAAGGTACTACTCAAACCGATACCGGCTTTGAGATACACATGCATATAGTCAACTAAAAAGATCGCGTGGGGTGTCACCGCCACGGCGGCTAGCACATACGCCATACCCAAAAAGAAGAGTGGTAGTTTTTTGCATGAATCCAGCGCCTCTAGGGCTTTATTTCGCTTTTCCGGGGTACCAGCTGCAGTTGAAATCAGGCGCCAACTGACAATACCCCCGACCAGCGTCAAAACCGCCTCAAAGAGCCAACCATCTCTCGGCCCCTGCCCAACAAAGTAAGGCAAGAACAGGCTGACAAATACGATCGCGGCTCCGGCACCACTAAAGATAATCCCACCACAAATGCTCTTTGCCTGGTCAGATACATGCTTCAGCATCACTGCTGGCGTATGAATGATGAGTGCCGCGCCGCCAAGGCCCGTGATAAAACGACCCACCGCCAGCCAAACAAAGCCTATGTCCCATGCACATATGAGCAGCCCTGTAAATGCCGCAAGCAGAGACCAACGCATAAGTGGACGGACACTGACCACACGCGGGAGCCAAATAGCCACTGCACAGCCAGTCATATACCCAAGAAAGTTACAAGCTCCCAAGTACCCAGCGCCCGCTTTATCAACCCACCCCGCCTCGATAATTGATGGCACGATCGGCGTGTAAGCAAATCTCGCCATGCACAAACCAATAGCTATTAAGCAGAACCCCGCAATCGTTGCATAGGCAAGACTGAGCTGTCGCTCTGGCATATACCTGGAAGCTATTGAAGTGTTCATTGAAAGTGCGTTTCCGATACCACGATAACCGTCGTAAGTTCAACCGATTGTTACATTATTTTTTAGTCGACTTTTCGGCAAGTCCACGATGACACAAGGATGAGAATCAAACCCATAATCAAAGCGACCTCCGCCACCATGAATAGATTGATGTATTCAAATCCAAGTGATAGCAGGGCTGACATGCCATAACTACCCACCAAGAGCCCGGAACCGAATGCGAGCGTCAACAAACCCCAGTAATGAGGATGCCGATTCAAGCCAACAAATTCACGAGTACGCATCGAAGTCAGTGGCACACACTGCAATAGGAAGAAACCAATCAAAAACGCTGATCCCGTCACGATGGTTAACGAACTAAAGATCAATACCAGTGCCACTGCAATAGCACCTATCAAATAGTTGATCGATAAGCTCAGTCGTGTGCCCAGAAACTTACTAGCCACACCTGAAGTCAGTGCTCCGACAGCACATCCAATACCAAAGATAGCAAATAAAGAACTACTTCCGCTCGCAGATACGCCGAGATCACGATGCATATAATCGGTCAAGAACAGTGTGTGCGGAATAACGCCAATGGCAGCCAACACATAAGCCGCTGACAAGACAAACAGACGTACGCGCTCTTTTCGTTCAATTGGCTCATATACCAAACTACTTACATGACGTTCATTCGAAGACGACGAAATAAGATGCCACCCAATAACGACCATAAGTAGAGTAAGCGCGCTCTCAAACAACCAACCATCACGAGGTCCATTCGTAATAAAATATGGAAGAAACAAGCTCACCGACATGGTCAATACACCTGCACCGCTAAAGGCGATTCCACCACAAATACTCTTGTATTTATCGTCAATACATTGAAGCATGATTGCTGGCGTATGGATCACGAATGCGGCACCTGCTAACCCAGCTAAGAATCTACCTATTGCCAGCCAGATAAAGCCAAAGTCCCATGCACACATCGTGAGGCCTATGACAGCCAAGAAAGTCGAGGTGCGCATCAACAATCGAATACCGATCAGATTCGGTAGACATATTCCAGCTACACATGCGATGATATAACCGAGGCAATTGAAACCACCGAGATAGCCCGCCTGCGCTCGATCAACCCACTTTGCATCAATGAGCGAAGGGATGAGTGGCGTGTATGCAAAGCGACAAAGGCAGAGCCCAGTAGCAACCAGACAAAAACCAGCAATGGTCGCATAGATGGGGCTTGGGCGGTCCTTTGGCATTACCAAACAGTCTAACTAGCATCCACCCGTTGCATACCCTCAACGAACGGGTAAGATCGGACCCCCAAACACCAAGAGCGGGTGTGGCGAAATTGGCAGACGCGCATGGTTCAGGTCCATGTGGGAGTAAAATCCCGTGGAGGTTCGAGTCCTCTCACCCGCATTCTTATTGACCTTTGATTTAATAATAAAGAAGCGGCGATGCTACAAGCCTCGCCGCTTCTTTATCGTGAGCGTGTTGTCTCTATTTTCCCAGGAACCTAAGAGCCTCGCACACTAGGCGTTCGTTAATTCACCTTCTGGCTTCGTCTCAACTTCCACATGAGGCACCTCGTTTACATCAACTTCGGTGGTAGGATTTTCCCCAGTATCAAGCAATCCTTTTTGTTTAAGAATCTCATGCTTAATCTCTGCGAACAAATCTGGGTTCTCGCGTAAGAATGCCTTAGAGTTCTCACGCCCTTGGCCTAGCCGCAGACCTCCCTTGCTAAACCAAGCACCTGACTTCTGAACAATCCCCTCTGTCACCGCCAGATCTAGTAGATCACCTGAAGCACTAATTCCTTCATTAAACATAATGTCAAACTCAGCATCACGGAATGGTGGCGCCAACTTATTTTTAACAACACGAGCTCGCACACGGTTTCCGACATTTTCATCACCGTCTTTGATGGCACTGATACGTCGAATATCTATACGAACCGATGAGTAGAACTTTAAGGCACGTCCACCTGGTGTCGTTTCAGGGCTGCCAAACATGACACCGATCTTCTCACGAAGCTGATTGATGAAGATCACCGTACAGTCACTCTTTGCAATCGCGCCCGTCAGCTTGCGTAGCGCTTGACTCATAAGCCGCGCCTGCAGACCAACATGACTTGCGCCCATTTCGCCTTCAATTTCCGCTCTTGGAATCAATGCTGCCACTGAATCAATAACCACAACATCAACAGCATTAGAGCGAACCAAAAGTTCACAGATTTCTAAAGCCTGCTCACCCGTATCTGGCTGAGAAACCAAAAGATCTTCTAATTCCACGCCAATACGCCGGGCCCAACTTGGATCTAGCGCATGTTCAGCATCAATGAATGCAGCCACCCCACCTGCCTTCTGTGCGCTGGCTACAACGGTGAGAGCTAAAGTGGTCTTACCTGATGACTCAGGCCCATAGACCTCCACAACTCGGCCACGGGGAACACCACGTCCACCCAAGGCCAGATCAAGGCTTAAGGTACCTGTAGAGGTGCCTTGCACGACCTTAGGTACTCCATCGAGCCGCATGATCGAACCGATTCCGAACATCTTGTCTATTTGGCCAATGGCTCGGTCGAGTCCCTCACTCGGAACACCTGTTTGGTCTTGGGATGTCTTCTTTTTACTACCCTTTGCGGCTCCGCCGCTCGTCTTTCTTGCCACGTCCTTGCCCTCTTTTGCGAGCTTTCCCTTGGTCCCATTGGCCTTATGGCCTTTCAAACGGCCTCCTGCCGTTGCTAATGGGGGCTTATTGGTGTCTATTGTACCTGCGTTCTTCGACTGCTTTGACTTCGTGGCAAAAACCATGATTTATCCTTATCTGCAACGGGAAAATGTTCTTTATGTTCGGCTTTCGATAGGGTAACTAACTCATCGGGTTCGCCAAGGTCTGTTCGGTAGTTTTTCGGGTATTTTGGGCATCTTTTTTTCAGACCGGGTCTGGCGCTCGGCTTAAATGGGATAAACCACTTCAAGGTACCGACCCTGAAGCACGTTTAAGGTCTGCTTACGAATGACCAAACACCAGCCAGCGGTGCTGGTTGGCTGCAGCCGGTAATCTGCGGCAGTGAGATACTGATGCCATCGCTACTCAAAATACCCAGAGCTGCCATTGCTGCCGCTTCACGTGCTTCAATAGGAATGCCAAATTCACTAGTGCGCCGAATAGGTCTTTGAAGGGCTTCCCCCAGCAACTCTAGTAAAGCGACGTTATGTGCCCCACCACCAGCAACGAGAACTTCGCTTGTGCTGTCACGGTCAACAAACTCCTGCAAACTATCAGCAATACTTGTTGCTACCGCTGCGGTCGCCGTGGCCTGAGAATCGTCAGGCGAAAGATGTGTAAAGAGCTGTTCTAGTTTTGGTGGAAGTTCATCACCTGAGCCAAGTGATCTTCTTTGCCGGCGTTGCTCACAGAGAATGTCTACTGCCGCATTGAGCACTGGATCGTCAACCCTACCTCGCAAGGCAGCTTTCCCATCTAAATCATAGGAAGCATTGAGACGTACTCGAGCCAGTCCATCAAGCAGTTGATTACAACTACAGCAATCGAAGCCGGCAATACCATCAATGGTGGCGTCTGTGCTAGCTAAAGGCAACGATGTCACATTCGCAAAACCACCTAAATTCACAATCAAGCGAGGCTTATTTGGATGACGAAAAAAGACCCAGTCTGCCAACGGTGTAATTGGCGCCCCTTGCCCACCTGCTGCAAGATCAGCCTGGCGCAGATCAGAAATGACTGGAATGCCAAACTGCTGAGCAATTGGCGCTGCATTCATTAACTGTAAAGAGAGTGGTGGGACATGGAAGAGCGTCTGCCCATGAACGGCAATGATGTCGGGCTGATACTGCTTATCGAGCACGCCAGCAATCGCCTCACTGCATACTTTGGCTAGATCCTGACTCAGTTGGCCCCATTGCACTGCCGTTTGTGCCACACCCAGGGATGCTGCTCGTAGCCGGTCTGCCAGATCACCCATGGACACAAAATGATGAGCCTCGAAGCGTGCCTTGAGATTCAGGCCAGAGCCCTCGAATGACACCAATGCTGCATCAGCACCGTCCATGCTTGTACCGGTCATCACTCCAATTGCTTGTCGGTGTTGAACCACTGGCTTGTCCATGAAAGTATTCTCTCCACCTCACATCCCGGCCACAAGACCATCCCTGCTGTGGATCGTCTATCCTGCTTACTGATCTTCATCTCAAAGCAATTTGGAGCCCTTTCGCAATGAGTAAACGAATCCTTGTCACAGGCGGTGCTGGCTTCCTAGGTTCTCACCTCTGCGATCGCCTGATTGAACGAGGTGACGAAGTGATCTGCCTCGATAATTTCTTCACAGGGACGCGATCTAATATCGCTCACCTCATTGATCACAAGCAGTTCAGTGTCATAGAACATGACATTATCGAGCCGGCTTATATCGATGTTGACCAGATTTATAATTTAGCCTGCCCTGCGGCACCTGGGCACTATCAATACGATCCTATTTACACCACCAAGACGTCCTTTCTTGGCACCTGGCATATGCTTGGTTTGGCAACACGGTGCAAAGCACGATTCCTGCAAGCCTCAACCAGCGAGGTCTATGGTGATCCAGATGTTGACCCACAGCCTGAAACCTATAGAGGCGCTGTGAATCCTATCGGCCCACGCGCCTGTTATGACGAAGGAAAACGCGCCGCTGAATCTCTGATTTTCGATTACCACCGGCAACATAAAGTCTGCATTAAGGTGGCGCGCATCTTCAACACCTATGGGCCTCGGATGCATCCATTCGATGGACGTGTTGTCAGTAACTTCATTCGCCAAGCAATACACGGCGAGGACCTCACGCTCTATGGCGATGGCCAGCAAACCCGTGCCTTTTGCTACGTCAGTGATCTCGTCAGCGGTCTCATGGCATTGATGGACTCAACAGATGAGGTGACCGGCCCCATCAATTTAGGTAATCCCGGAGTGTTCACGATTCGCCAGCTTGCAGAAATGGTTGCCGCCCAAACAGACAACAAGAGTGAGATTGTTCAGACCCGGCCTCTACCAGTTGATGATCCGAAAGACCGTCGCCCTGATATTACTCTTGCCGGCAAGATGCTCCAGTGGGAGCCAAGCATCCCACTTGAAGATGGTCTCGCTAGAACGATTGAGTGGTTCAAGTCGATCAATATCAATGACTATGAACCGCCCACTCCGAACTACTAGGCTTTCATCAGCACAAATGGAATCATCAGACTCCGTATAGGGGCCGCAACTTACTCTCTAGGTGCCGGAGCAGCGGCTCTGCTGAGAGCGGCTTACCAGTAACAACCTCACACAGATCAGCAGCTCGGTACTTACGCCCTTGCTCGTGAATGTTGCTGCGAAGCCAACTGAGTAGTGTGCCAAATTCACCCTTAGAAAATGCTTCAACCATGCCTGGATGTTCCTCTACTGCCTTCTCAAAGAACTGGGCACAGTAGAGATTGCCGAGCGTATAAGTTGGGAAGTAACCCATTGATGTCATTGACCAATGGATATCCTGCAAACAGCCCTTCGAATCATCCGGCACTTCGAGCCCCAAGTAATCACGATACTTCGTGTTCCACGCATCTGGAATATCTTTGACTTCAAGATCTCCGGCCAGAATTGCTCTTTCTAATTCAAAACGAATCATGATGTGCATGTTGTAAGTCGACTCATCAGCCTCAACGCGAATGAAGTCCGGCTTCACAATGTTCGCCCCACCATAGACATCATCAAAGCTCAATGATGATACAGATGCACCAAAATGCTCTTTCAGTAACGGATGGCACCATCGCCAGAAAGACTCACTGCGACCAACCTGATTTTCCCACATGCGGCTTTGTGATTCATGAATGCCAAGTGAGACTGCTCGCCCCATTGGCGTTCCAATATGCTTGGTCAGAAGTCCCTGCTCATAGAGGCCATGTCCTACCTCATGCATCGTTGACCCCAATGCATCATTCACATTCGCTTCATGGAATCGGGTTGTCATACGAATATCATTGCAATGAGAACCACTACAAAATGGATGGGTCGACTCATCGAGCCGGCCTCGTGAAAAATCGAAACCGAACTGCTCTGCCACCTTGTGAACAAATAGCTTCTGTTCTGAAACAGGGATAGCGACTTCGTTAAAAGCATTACTCGGCCCATGACTTGAGCCCATGATGTCATCCAACAGTCCCTGCAACTGTTTACGCAATGGCGTAAACACTGACTCAACCCATGCTGCGGTACAACCTGGCTCATAATCCTCAGCCAGTGCATCCCAAGGCTCACCACCCTCAGCCCAACCATAACACGCTGCCTTGCGGCGCAACATATCGATGATCTTGGATAAAACCGGCGCAAACTCAGAGAAGTTCTTATTGGCACGAGCCTTTTTCCAAGTATGCATGCCTTCACTACTAAGCTTCGCTTCCTCTTGAACTAATGCTGCGGGCAACTTTGTTCTTCGATCCAATGCCCAGCGAAACTCCCGCAAATTGACTGCGGTAACACTCATTGGATCAGAAGTCAGATCGTTATCTGCCTCACATTCCGCAAGTGCGTCAGCAAATTCTTTACTTGTACCCATCTCATGTTCAATTTTGGCAAGAAGCGCTAACTGATCGCTGCGATAGGCAAGCCCACCTTCTGGCATCAACACTTCTTGATCCCAACCAAGCATGCTCAAGCTACCGCCGATCAGATCGTTTTCACGAGCAAGGGTAATCAGCTTGGTGTAGCACATCGGATAAGAGGTTTTTGAGGGGGGAACCGAAGTAGCAGTACTCATAGGGCGACTCCTTGGGCACAATGATGAGATGAGGTTCGATCAGCACCCCATCATAACTTGAAGAACCAAAAAAGCCCAAGCCCGAAACATCCCACTGAGCTCAAAAAAGAACCAGCCCGTGAGGCTGAAGGCCTCACGGGCTGAAAAATCTCAGTACAGATAAATGCAAAAAGGTTATTCGCTGCCGCTGTCGGCATCAGAATCGTCTGCGGATGGCTCTTCTGTAGGTTGTTCAGAACCTGCTCTGGAAGCAGTTTCCAGGTATTCAACCACAGCGGTTTTACCACCATCGGATCGCTCATCTCTTGCGATTTCAAATGCAGTCAACCCACGGTTGTCCTTTGCATCGATATTGGCTCCTGATTCAACGAGTAGTCGAATCTTGTCAACACCACCATTACGATGACCCGCTGCTGCGTGCAATGCCGTCTTGCCATTGCGATCAATCATCTCCAAATTTGCATTGCCATTGATAAGTGCCTGAAGGTGAGCTACTGAACCTGTTTTCGCTGCATGGTGCAATGCAGAAGAGCCATCAGTCACATCGACAACATCCAGTCGTGCACCAGCATCGATGAGAATTGTTACTGCTTCTGAATCACCAAAACCGGATGCCCAAACAAGTGGCGTAAATCCAGTCTGATCACTCACTACTTCGACATCAGATCCAAAGTCAACCAACTCTTGCACGCTATCAGCACTCCCGAAAGCAGCGTGCCATGAAAGTGCATTGCCAACGAATGGATCACGTGCACGAACATCTGCACCAGCCTCTAGAAGTGCACGCGTAACAGCTGCATCCTTCGCCTGACTAGCTGTCATCAGTGGCGTACGGCCAACCTGATCAGCTGTCTCAAGCTCTGCGCCTGAATCAATCAGGAACTCAACCATCTCAATATTGCCGTTCTGAGAAGCCTGCCCGAGCAGCGTCACGCCTGACTTGCCACGTGTGTTTACGTCAGCACCACCATCAATCAGCTCTTTCAAACGATCGACATCGCCACGCTTCACTAACGAACTCAGCTCATTGCGCTGGGCCCCAACACTCTGTTGACCTGGTGTTCGGCCTGGTGCTGATGCCTGTACACGGTCCTTGATGATGTCGTTCAGCTGCGCTCTTCCATCAGGATCTAGTTTGACGCGAAGAGAAACCTGCTCCGCTAATGGGTGCGTTGTGTGAATATTCAGCATTTTGCCGCCACCCACAGTTGTCACATTCTGCCAGTAACTGTCCCAAGGCAGTGTGAGTTCATGTTCAACGGCCTCCTCAGAACTAAACTCGCCCACAATCGGGGGTGAAACACTCACGATCGCGAACGGCTGATCGTCCACTGCTCTAAGGGTAATCTTGCCATCCGGATTCAAAACGTTGTCGTATTCTTCCGGAGTTGCTGTCACATATAAAATCGTATTCAAACTCACCTGCATTTTTACAGGCGCTGCATCTTTGACCATAAAGGTGACCGTCTTTGTGACGGGAACTGCCTTTGAAGCACCACGCAGATTGATTGTAATTTCAGAAGACTCGCCTGGTTGCAAAACGGTATTTGGAACAAAATCGCTAGTTGTGCAGCCGCAATTCGTCTTCGCTCGTTCAATTGTAATTGGCTTATCACTAATATTTGTAAGTTTGACAGGGCCAGAACCCAGTTGCTTGGCAGCAACGTTTCCAAGATCCAGTGACGCAGGCGTTAGCTCCAACATAACTTCTGTACTGGCTGGTTCAGCGGGCTCACCAGCTGGATTGTTGATCGTCACTGGTTGACCATCTGCTTGCCCAGCAGCGTCATGCACTTGAATGAGCTCAATATCAAACACAAGTGTTGAGTTTGCTGGAATTGTGGGTGGGCGACCAGCCTCACCGTAGGCCAATGGCGCGGGGATCACGAGCTTGCGTTTTCCACCAACCCGCATCGAGCCAACACCTTCGGTCCAGCCCGAAATAACACCATTCAGTGCGAAGGTACTGGGACGCCCCCGATCAACTGAACTATCGAACTTTGTGCCGTCCGGTAGGTAGCCGGTGTAATGCACCGTCACTCGGCTGGCTGAAGTCGCTGGTGAAAAACCAACCCCGCCGTCAATATCATAAAACTGAAGGCCGCTGGGCGTGGTCCTTGGCGAAGTTGTGACAGCCCATCCCGGAAGATTTTCGGGATCTCTAAGACTTGGATCAATTGCAGCTGGGGGCGTGGTCTTTCCAGGCGATGCTAATTGCTCACCGCTCGATTTACCTGGTTTGGTTTTGCCCGGATCGTTTTGGCCTGAGTCAACTTCAGAGGCAATGTTCAGCCTGCCGGACTCTCTCGCCTGAAGGGCACGACTCCGCGCTTCCTGCTGTTCGGCTCGGATCCGCTGTGCCTGATCCATTGGGATCGCACCATTTGGTAATGACCTGTTCACACCAGTCGATTGAGTTGCCTGCCGACTAGGTGTATTTCCATCAGCAGCAGCAGCAGCTAATGCCAACTGAGCGGGGCTTTTGCCCGTATCTGCATTACTGTTTTTGTCAGGCTGCGTTGTCGCATCCTTCGCTGGCGCTTCCGGATTTGGTGCGCTTGCTTCTTTCTTGTCACAGCCTGCGGCAAATACAGCTAGACCTAGTACAACGCCCGTTACGATTCGATCGAGACCATTCACTGTTCTTACTCCAAGTATGCTCTCTGTTAAACCTGAAGCCTATTGGGGCGCCACGCAATGGAATCACCACATTCAGGTTCAACTAAGACGCGAGAAACCCACAGAGGTTCGTCGCATGTGCTTGTTATATTTACCCTCATCTGAGGCCTTTATACGAGACCCCTACTAATAAATTCGACCTACCAACGTGCCGAGAATCGGTTCCCGCCGTGTTATCTCCACAGGATTAGGACTAAAAAACCACGACGATAGCCCGATAAACGCGAAAAACGGCTCAAAAGCCCAGCACGGGCAACTAAGCCAAAAATGCCTCCACTAGGCGAACGCACCGCAGTGAAAGCTATTGCTCCAATGTTCGCAAGGATGGTACAGGAGGATTCAAATCCTTATTCGAGACTGATGAAAAAACGGGGTATTTTTGCTCCAATGGTCGATTTTTTAGCTGTTAGGGCAGGCTCAAGTAATTCAAAATGCTATTCTTGATATTCATAAATTTAGGAGCGCCAGGCTTTATGAATATCGATCCCTCATCCTTACCTGACCACCTTCAGCAACCTCATGTCAGGCCAATTCATCCAATCCCTCTGAAGAAAGATGGGAAGCAGTTAATTGCCCTGCGGGATCCGGCCATGCTCAGTCGGCAGAATATGTTGGTGCCACCGCAAGTCATTCCCCTGCTCCGCCAGTTTGATGGCAATCACCACATCACTGAAATTGCCAAGAATTTGTCGATTAGCCAGGATCAATTGATCGGGCTGATTCAGGGCCTTGAGAAAATTGGCCTCTTGTGGGGCCCCACCTTCGAAGCGATTGAAGCGGAAACACGGACGCAAATAGCTCAGAGAGGTGCCTTCGCAACACCAGCTTGCGCCTCGCTTGGTGAAAGTGATGAATCATTCCGTAACTTCCTCGGTGACTACTTCGATCAAACCGAGGATCCGGAACTCGACTCTGCATGTCTCGGCATTGTTGCTCCCCATCTCGATTTCCAACGGGGATGGCCAAACTATGCAACTGCCTATCACCCTTTGCGCGATGTCGAATCGCCGGATCGCGTTGTCATACTCGGCACCAATCACTTCGGTCTGGGTGATGGAATGACGCTCACTGAGTTTGGCTTTGAAACGCCCATGGGAATCTGCCCTTGTGATACAGAAGTTGTGTCACGGCTCACTGATGAACTTGGTGACACACTCTTGATTGATCAGTTAGATCACCTTGCAGAGCACTCGATCCAACTCCAGATCCCCTGGATTCAATATTGCTTTGGCAATGTTCCTATTGTCGCTGCACTCGTACCCGATCCGATGGTCCCAATGATTGAGGATGATGGACAGCGTGTTGAACTCAATCCATTCACTGAGGCACTTTCGACAATCCTTAATGATGTCCAGGGATCAACCTTCTACGTAGCGTCTAGCGATTTAAGTCATGTTGGCCCACAATTTGGCGAGCCACTTGCAGTGGATGATCAACGCAAGTTTGATGTTGAGCGGCATGATCGGGATATGCTTGGAAAATTCATCGACGGAGATGCTGAAGCATTTCTTGGCGCCATGCAATGGTCAAAAAATCCAACCCGCTGGTGCAGCGTTGGCAATATGACGGCACTACTTCAGATTAGACCGAGTAGCACTCTAGAGATGTTGGACTATCGCCAGGCGTGTGATGAACAAGGTCAAGCGATGGTCACTTCTGCTGCGATTGCATTGACCGCATGAGCAATCATCGGTGATTACTGTTATCCAACGCGTCGATGAAGCCTCCGTCACCGTGGCGGCTGAAACCTATCAGGCAGAAATAGGCACAGGTTTACTGATCTTGTTAGGCGTCGCCAAAGGAGATCAACCTGAGCAAGCTCATTGGTTAGCGAACCGAATCGCAAACCTCCGAGTTTTTGCAGATGAACAGGGGCGATTCAATCGTAACGTCACAGAAGCTGGCGGCTCTGTCTTGGTTGTCAGTCAATTTACATTGCTCGGAAATTGCTCCAAGGGTCACCGACCGAGTTTTCTTGAAGCCGCTGATCCTGATACAGGAAGAACGCTTTACGAGTTGTTCTGTCAAGAGTTGACAGAGACGCACCACCTCGATGTCAAGCGCGGAATATTCCAGGCAGCGATGTCGGTATCGCTGGTCAACAACGGGCCAGCGACCTTCATCCTCAGTCGCTGATCAACCGAATACTGACTCCAACCGTTAAGAAGTCTCATCTTCGCTACACTGCCTCTTGGAGATAGTAAAAATAAAATGACCCGCCAAAATGAAGAAATTTTTAAACAATACCTTGAGAGCAATGCGCTCATCGGTGTTGACTTCGTCCCAACACAAGTACTTCAAATGAACACCTCTAAAAAAACTCAGAAGAAAACTGCTTCTACCACGAAGAAAAAAGTGCCTCAGGCAAAATTAAAAACCAGCGCATCAACGGCATCTTCGCGGGCCAAAGGAAAGCAAGCTAGCGTTCTAGAGGAAATTAGAGAACGGCATGATGCAACCTGTCCGCATTGCACAAAAGTTGAAGACATTACCCAAACAGTATTTGGTGAAGGCAATCCTCATGCCGATCTCATGTTCATTGGCGAAGCGCCTGGTGCAGAAGAGGATCGACTTGGGCGCCCCTTTGTCGGGCGCGCAGGCCAAAAGTTAGACCAGATCATTGAGGCAATGGCGCTCACGCGCGAAGAGATCTATATCGCCAACGTGCTTAAGGCTCGGCCGCCCGAGAACCGAACACCGCTGCGGCACGAAATAGATCTATGTGCCCCATTCCTCACCGAACAGATTCTTGCAATCGCCCCGAAGGTCATCGTGACGCTTGGAGGTCCAGCGACGAAGTTTCTGCTCGACACCAATACTGGCATCACCAAGCTCAGAGGCCAGTGGACGACATGGGTGAGCGCCGACCTGAAAGTTGATGTCATGCCAACCTTCCATCCAGCCTATTTACTGCGTAATTACACCGTCCAAACACGGCAGCAAGTATGGTCAGATATGCAGGCAGTCGCCGACCGGCTTTCAAAAAAGTAAATTGGCCCAAAAAAAATCAATTCACACGCTCTCAAAAAGAGGCGTTCTGATCCTCTAAAACGGCATTTTTGACTCATCTCGTGCTGATCTGATAACTCTGAAAGTTAAAATAGGAAATATGGGAACTCCCCGCCTCTAGATCCCGAACAGTTCAAGGTAGGGAGCAGAGAAGAGCAATCAAACTCATCCCCTAGACCCGGTCAGCATCAACGCACATTTGTGATCTTGACCACTCAATACGCCCCCCCCACAAGGAGCCCGCTTCGTCACTGACGACGGGCTCTCTTTTTTTTTGTCATCTCATTTTTGCGCGGGCAGTCAAGTCATTCCAAAGAGTCGAGCGCGTAATTCCAAAACCTCTACTGGGTCGAAACAACCGCCATAGACCTCAGCAACATGATCAAAGCAGCCTTCACTAATCAGAATTGCTGCAACATCAAGCCCACCGGCTGCACGAGCCCATGTCGTCACTAAACGACGTTGCCGACGGTTGAGACCCATCCGCTTTGCAAGCCGCCCGCCGGCAGCAGTAATGCCTCGATGCCGATTCCACCAAAGCATCGTTATTGCCATGCAAAGCAAGATACCACCCGTCGCCAAAGCAACCACTCCAGTGGTCTCGACTGCTAACAGTAGATTTGTGCTTGTTTCAAACATTGCCTTCGCTTTCGATCACGTACCCTATCGAACTACCTACCGTGTCTTCGAGCTTCAATTCTTGAACACTGGGCGGCGTTTCGTTTTGTTCTTGGCGACTCAATATCATCTGCACGGTTTCCTCTGCTCGCTGTTGCAGGATAGGTACGGGGTCTGTTTTTGTAATGCGGCGAAGCGCTGCCAACACCGAGTCAGTGTTACATTGGCGCGCAGCCCAGATGGCGCTTGCACGGCACAGCGGATTCCCATCATTGAGCATATTTGTAAGCCTATGAGCGGCAAGCTCTGGATAAAAATCAGCTAAAACAACGATAGCGTTTGCTCGAGTGCGATTTCCAGATTGAAGCGTCAGTGGTGAAATAACGCGACCGATCTGTTGTGGTGAAAGGCGTCCAGGAAGTGCCCGATGCACCTGCCCTAAAGCCTCAACCGCATTCGCCTGAACACGATCATCAGTATGGCTGAGCCGAGCTGTAATGACGGAGACCGTACGTGGGTTGGGATGATCACCCAAGCATGCAACTGCCGTCGAAGCGATGCGTGTATCACTGGCTGCAGACAACTCAATGAGACGGTCTGTAAATTCAGCGGTGAGACCCATCTGACGCAAGAGCTGCATTGCCCAAACAACAGTCCATCGCTCTCCATCCAGCAGTAATGCGTCAACCGCTCGACAAAAATCTGCCTGGGAACGTTCCCGCAACTCGACGGCTGCGTCCATGCGTTCCTCAGATGTGAGATGTGGCCAAAAAGCAATCAGATCTTCTGCGCATGCACTCGCTAATTTTTGTCTTGCCCATTGAGCAATTTGACCAGTTGACCGCTGAGCAAGTCGCACAAGGTCATCCCGTTTTAACAATCTTCTTTGCAGGGCACCGGTAGCGGCACGAACCACTGCTGGGTGTGCGTCCATACAGAAATGCACAATGGAATCGGTCGCTCGCTGGTCTTCGTAGCAACTCAAGGCAATCACGGCACGACAACGGGCTTGTGTATCATCGAGTGCAATCAGATCACACAGTGCTTCAATTCGGCGTCCTTGTGCCAAAGGAAGTGATTGAATCAAATCAGGCATCGCGCGTTTGGAAGAACGAGGCCACTGTGCGCAAGTGCTCAAAAGTGGAAGGCAACGTCTACCACTGGCAATCGCTTTGAGACGTTTTCGAACAAGTGGCCTTCGCAGTCGATGCCCAGATGCTAAGACAAAGTGAACCGATTCAGGATCCATCAGTGCATCAGCAATCCAACGCCTTGCAGTGCCTGCTAAGGGCTCATACTCAATCCAAAGCAAGAGATGCTGGGCAACAACTGGGTCTTTTACATCACGTATTGCTCGCCGAGCAGCAATAAGTACAGGATGATCTGATTCCTGCATCAGTTCATTGATAGGTGAATGGGGTGCCAAGGCAACAATCGCTGCTGCCAGGCCAGCAGGATGTGGGCCTCTTGATGGAGACTTCTGGATACGATTTTCAATTGCAACAACGATCGCTTGCAGGAATGCCGCGTCAAAACGAATGACACCCTTTTCTTCGGTGATTTCATTCGTTCGGTGCTGGCCAAACTGTGTACTCGAAAGTTCAACGGCTAAACCGACCAAGAGTTGATCGGCAATGGCGTTGATAGCAGGCTCATCAAGTTCCAAGAGGGCGATGAGTCCATAGAGATCACCTGTCTCAGTGCGTCCTACTTTCAATCGAGCCAATAGAATATTTGCTGCTTCGATGGCACCATCTGTATTTTTGTCTGCCGCAAGGCGTCGCGCGGCCCAAGCCAATAAGGGCCCTGCACACCGAGTCAGTGGCTTTTGTAATGCCTGAGCAGAGCGGGTATCACCCAGAATCTTCGCTAAGGCACCACCGCGTCCCACCTTCACGAGCTGTTGACCGAGCGGCTCCATCTCCCTGGCCGATGCCAGTGGAATAGCCTGTGCTAGTACTTTTGCGACAACAATTGGGTTCTCGCGTTTGAGTAGTGCACATCGTTGATTAATTGTGGGCATAGTGGAGCACCATTGACGCCAAAGACCTTCAGGCCGGTCAATGCTCGGATATCACCGAAGTGCCGCAGAAGAGCCCTAATCGGATCCGCAGCTCGGAATTGACCGCCCGATGCCAAGTCATCGACCAGATAACCGCGCAAACTTGACACTCTGAATAGTGCGATTTTTGGCTGGCGATTAGAATAATGAGCACCAGAACGCCCTTTGGTGTCTGATCACTTATTCCTGCCAAATCATCAGAAGCAAGACTGCCTCTCACCATCTAAATGGACCTCTATGACACGACCCATCGGAATATTCCCAACTAACAAAAAGATGAGGATCTTATGAATCACCTCGTAAAATTCATTGTGATCGCGGCTCTTTCGAGTACCTCGTATGCCCTTGCGGGCGAAGCGTTCTCTGTCTCAACTGTTAGCACACCGAATTCATTTGGCAAGATGGGACCCTACGCAGTCACCATGTCAGAAGTTTCTGATCAGGGGCTGCTACTCATACCTCAAACCACTGATTCCTCACAGTCAAAACAACAATGGCCAGGACTCGTTTTTGCCCACGGTCTTTGCGGCCCAGCTCGGAGCTACTCCGATACACTTCAGCGACTCTGTTCATGGGGCTTTGTCATCATCGCCAACCAAGAACAAGAAGATTGTGGCGTCATGGATATCCGTCAACCGCTCCAATCATTTGGAAGCCATGCCAAGTTTCAGCATTGCGCAGATTCATCAATCATGGCCGGTAATATCAAAAAGAACCTGCACTATCTTGCTTCACGAAGTGATGTGAATGCAGAATCCTTGGCCTTGATTGGTCATAGCATGGGTGGCGGTGTTGTGATTGATGTTGCAGCTAACTTGAACTCCGAACATGCCGGCCTCGTGAAAGCAGTTGTCGCAATAGCGCCTTGGAACGGCGCTCAGCCAATACCAAGCTCGGTTGTCGACAAGATCAGTGCGCCCCTACTGCTCTTCTGCTCCTCTTCAGACTCACTATGCCCTTGCTCAGGGCCTGCGACAGTGACTGATACACAGGGGCCGTTCACCTCCCCCGCTGCGATCGGTATTCCCATGCTTTTTGGACCCGGAGCAGACGCTCATTGGAATGGCGGAGTCGCAGCAATTTACAAGAACGCAGTGACTGCAACGCTGATGCAGGTCGATAAAGCAAGCCACATGACGATCGCCGGTACTGATGGAGTCCAGATGCAGCACCTCGCCTATCAGTCAACCAAGTTGTATGGGCTCAATTTCAATAACCCCGATCGACCCTACTCGATGATTCCCACACTCGAATACAGCGTGGCCTTCCTCTACGACATCTTGGATATCAATCGTCAAGAGGGCCAGGAAGTGATGGCGGCGGCAAAAAGCGACGCTCGTATCTCGGAAGTTCTCTCCAAATAGTGCCCTCTGATGCGAGCTGGCCGGGCCCCAGGGGTCGGGGATCTTTCTTGGGATGACCATCCTGACCCGATTCAGGTCGCCTTGGACAGCGATGACATCAGAGACTGGGCAAGAGATTTAGCGACGAGAATTGGGGCTGGCACTCGTGCACAAATCACATCTTTTGATTAATTGTTGACCTCGTGGAGCACCATTGATGCCAAAGACCGTCGAGCCGGCCAGTGCTTGTAATATCACCGAAGTGGCGTATTCGAGGCTATTTACAGGCCTAAACTGACTAATGTCTCAGGATTGAAAGCCCAATGCCAAGTGCTGGACCAAATAACTGCGCAAACTTGACACTCTGAATATTGAGATTTTTGACTTGCTATTACAATGGAGGCCGCAAGAATGCTCCCTCACGGTATTACAAGCGAACTCTGAGAAGGGTCTAGAGGTCAACCCATCCTCTACCAGGCCCCCTCGATCTCCTCTTTCCAACCCGTAAGGTATTTTGATGAGCATCCCATCTAAAGCAAGTAGCCTTCAGGCTTACAATATGCTTCTTTATCGAACAGCTTTGCACCCAGAGTTTTTCGAAATCTGTGGCCGGACCCGTATCGATCATGGTGATTATGAATTTGAAGCTTGGTTGTCTCCAGGAGGACACCTGGCACGTTTCGAACATTCGGGCGTATGTGTCACCGAGGTGGTCACTGAAGCGGGCGATAACCTTCCTGACCGAGGTTTGCTCACCACATTCCCATGTGCTGGAGAAAAAGACCACGAGTCTGAATTTGGTGATGACTTGCTCTATATCACGTCAATCCAGACTGAGATGTTGCCTGACCACCTCTTTGCTGGAACTTATTCGGAACTGAAACGACATGCAGAGTCCGGTGACTCGCTCCATACCCATTGGAGCGATGACATTGGGAATAACAATCTATCGTTAATGGACGTACAACGATTCAGTAACCAGGTGCATGTACAGAGCTATCACCTTAGGCAAGACTGTAAGCTGGTACTGCGAACGCAGACCATCTTTGAAATCAAAGCGTAAGTACGAATCCGTCATAAAAATGATTTTTTGAAGCAGAGACCCTACACCTCAGTAGTGGTCTTTTCTTCTGCTGGAATCTGCTCACTTGTCAATGTGGCATAGGTACCCGGTACCATACCGGGTTGCCAAATGGCTGAGAAATCTTGGCCATCGCTTGCACGTCGCATGAGTAGATACATCGTTGTCGATGCAGAGAAGAAGAACGAAAAAGCCCAAGCCGAAACAAGCCATAAAACCAGTTTGATCCAGAAGCTCAGCGCAGAAGCAGTCCACTCTGAGAAAAGGTTCGCCTCTAGAACTGCTTCTTGGCCAACACCTAACTGATACAAAGACCACGAATCAGAGAAGATAGAAAATGCAACAGGTGCATCGGCGGTGCCATAGAAACTACCACCCAGTGATGACCACGACACCGCTATATTGACCATAAATGTGGCAATCAGGCCAACAGCAATAAAACCAACCAAGAGTCCAATCAGACCCACTGCGTAGTAGCAGAGCATGTGGATTGGCCGGCTTGCGATATACGAATAGGCACGTTGCATTGCATCGAAACCATCTGCTGCTTCACAGGTGACGGCCGGTATAAGTAGAGGAAAACCGAACAAATAGCCAAGAAGGCACCAAGTGGCCAGAAAGCTAAGAACCAATGAAACACCAAAAACGATCCCGCCGATGACATCCAATACTGGCACAAGAAAGAGCAAGCCAATGAGGCTGATCAGGAAACAGAAAATCAATGCCAGTGCCAGCGGCCCAACTAACGCTGAAAATAGCCGCCCAACAAATGCGATTGAAAAAGCAAACGACCGTAAAACAGATGGTGTGGTAACACCCGCCAGTTGACAGGCTGCCGTTCGACTCAAGGCGCCACCACCTAATGATATGAGGATGAAAAAGATGATCCCAAACAGAACAGTGAACCAGTACTGACCAGCCATCCAAAGTTTCGTGGGCAATCCGTAGATCATGTCAACAAGAGCTGAACCCATGCCCACAAAATTCAAACTTCGTGTGGTTTGGACTAAACTCTGAAACTGTTCAACAATGAATGTTTGGGATGCCTCAAAAGAACCCTTCGGTCGCATCAGCTCAAGGCGGCCAAGCGCTTCTGTCAACTGAACACCGTCTCTATCTTGCATCTGATCAAAGCGTTCGGCCGCGTTTTGGTAAGACTCTATATCAGCGACGGTAGCAGCGCCCGCATTCAGCCCCGCTGGGGAGACCGTGCTCGGCCAAATGAGATCCCAAATGCTGCCACAAAACATAATGGAGGCAACCAGCAGCAGACCAATAATCAGACGCTGCGGCTGCATCGCCGAAACAGCAGCCGTCACCATTTTGTGAAAATGGAATACCTTCCCCCAAGCAATAGAATCAATGGTGGCTATCGGTTTTGGATCTGACATCAACACATCTCCTCGTAGGCCGATCTACTCGTCTTGTTCGCGCCAAGCGAGCCCAGAAGAGGCACGCCTGATACACCCAGTGGATGCTACCAGTTCATCGGACCAGAATGCCTTTAGACTGTTGGGGGACTCAGTGGACTATCTCTGATAGCATCCCCAGTTCGTTCTTCTCAAAACCGTTTGAAGAGCCCTCTGCTGACCTTAAGGAGCCTTACCATGGCATTTTCACTGCCTGATCTTCCCTACGCCACCGATGCACTTCAGCCACATATTGATGCACAAACCATGGAGATCCACCATGGAAAGCATCATGCAGCCTATGTCTCCAAACTAAATGCTGCTCTTGAGGGCCACGATGCACTGGGCAACGAGACCATTGAGTCAATTTGCAGCGATCTCAATCAGGTCCCAGAGGCAATTCGAGGTGCTGTACGGAATAATGGTGGTGGCCACTACAACCACTCCCTGTTCTGGACCATTATGGCTGGTGGCGCTCATGGCGGTGGCGAGCCGACCGGATCGCTCGCTGATGGCATCAACGCTGCGTTTGGTTCCTTTGATGGCTTCAAAGAGAAGTTTGCTGCTGCCGCTGCAACACGCTTTGGCTCAGGTTGGGCTTGGCTGTGTGTTTCTGAGGGTGACGGCAGCTTATGCGTCTGCTCAACGCCCAATCAAGACAACCCGCTTATGAAGGGCTTTGTTGACTGCCCCGGCCGACCACTGCTGGGACTCGATGTCTGGGAGCACGCTTACTACCTCAACTATCAAAACCGGCGTCCAGACTACATCACGAGCTGGTGGAATGTGGTCAACTGGGATGCCGTTGCCAAGCGCATGCTGGGATAGCGAGAGCGAAGATGCATCTGAATACAGCAGTTGATTTGATGGCAGAAATTGTTGCCATGAGGGCTACCACTCTGCTCACTCTTAGCACGCTGAGAGCCAGCTCGTATTACCAATCGTATCCGAGCCGCTGAAGCACAGGCTCCATGACCGGTCTGATGGCGTCGAGCGTCTGTTGATCTATTGCCTCTCGCCACTTATTGGCGCGACTGGGATCAACGCTTGAAACAACCTGATCAACTATTTCTGGGTCAGATTCTAATTGTGTCACGTCAAAAATACGTTCCATGATCTGGCGAGGACCATTGACGAATTCTTCATAACGGTACCTAAAGTACTGATTCGATGGCAGCGCCTGCCCATCCTCAATTGCACGTGTGATTGTTCCCGCCCACTGTCGAGCCAGCACGACATGAGGTGGATCATCTTCCAGCCACTGACGCCAGCCGCTAGGCCTTGGACCCCAAAATTTCAAAGGCTGCTTGGTAATTTTCCGTTTGAGCGCTGCCATGGCAGGCAACATATAAGCTGGCCACCCCCAGACCGGTGTCTCCAATGCACGCTGAACTATTCGGCGACTTGGAATGCCGCCACTCATAATGTTCTTGGTTGATTGAATGACACTGCGACCATCACGGATGATCTGTATAAAAATCGCGTCCGGAAAGATTTCATGAATGAAACTGATACGTAGGCAGTTGCTCGGTGTCTTCTCAATCAGACGAGCTCGTCCGCGATCATTGACAAAGCGACTGAATTGCTTGTGTATGTGGCGCTTAATCCGAGGTGTCACATCGCTGGCCGTCAGAACATCATCCTTACGATAACTATTGCCCCAGGTCCACACATGACGTGGCTCTGACCAATAGGCCAGTGATGGATGCTCAGAAAAGACTCCGCCCATGTATGTCGTGCTCGAGCGCTGGGTACCCAGCAAGATGATTGGACGATCAATCATTTGGAGTGATCTTTGTTTGATGATTTTTTGTGCCTACCAAGTTCCCGACCAGTATACAGCGATCACTCTACCGTCGGTCTTGCTGAACCGGATATCTGGTGCTTCACCTGGGAACGAGTAGACACGGAAAATCTATTGCCATTGATAATCAACTAGACACATCCAATCGCAATTTTTCATTGAATAGATCGCCGATTTAGAAATCGATGATTTTTGGTTCAATCAGCTTCAAGACACTGTCGCCTTCGGTAATCTCGATCATTGCATTGATCGGCACATCTGTGAATTCTTGCTGTTGACCAGAACTCGGCCATGTCACCGTTAACCGACCGATGGCTGTTGCATCTCCGAGACCAATCTCTTGTCGTCTGGGCGAACCACCAAAGCTGCTTACTGAACCAACCGCCCGGTGCAAAGTACGAGCACCTGATGGTGCGTCTAGATCAACTTGAATTCGAGCACCATAGGCACTGCGGTTACTTTCGATTCCAATGAGATGAACGGTTAGGTATGCCTGCTCATTACCAGGGTTAAGAAACAAGGCATTGTGAAATGCATCACCTGGATAGAAGCCCCCTACCTGGTGATAGACATCTTGATCACCATCGTTATCAATGTCAGCAAAAGCAACACCGTGGCCTTTCTGCAAATGGCCAAATCCGCCCGCTCGAGTAACATCCTGAAAACCACGCCCCGCATCATTGCGCAACATCACATTGGGCATAATGCTCTCATAACTTGGATTGCCTGTCGTCAAATACATATCGAGATAACCATCGTTATCGAGATCACCAAAGTTTGCTCCCATTGGCAACAATGGCCTATCGATGCCAGCCTGCACAGTCTGATTCGAGAAAGTCCCATCAGCGTTATTTCGATAAAGTGCCGGCGAAGCGCCACTATGTGGTTGACCAAGGTAATCAGCCGCAAGATCTTCCAGCTTGGCGTCATAAGCGGTAACAAACAAGTCAAGCCAACCGTCATTGTCATAGTCGAAGAACCACGGAACAAAGCTACGCCCAATTGGCCCCTGAACACCAACCTCTTCAGCAATATCAGTGAATGTCATGTTTCCATTATTTCGATAGAGACGATTACGGCCCAGATTCGAGACATAAAGATCGAGATCTCCATCGTTGTCATAGTCACCAGCAGTAGCACCCTTGGCATAACGATCATTGGTCACACCCGCCATAATGGACACATCTCGAAATGTCCCATCGCCACGATTCTGAAACATCTGTGAAGGATATGAGCCACCCGTTGCTTCTTCAGGTGGAAAATAGGTGTGATCAGCTCTTGACTCGTTCGCAACGTAAAGGTCAACATGCCCATCATTATTAAAGTCACCAAAAACAGCCGCCTGGGTTGGGCTCGCTGGCATTGCAAGGCCGACTTCATGAGTCACATCTTTGAAGACGCCATAACCATCATTACGTAATAGTGAGTTTCGAATTCGACCTTCATCAAACAGCCACGCGCCGCGCAGAACGAGAATGTCAACATCTCCGTCACTATCATAGTCCGCGCCAATGATGTTCAAACCACCAAGCTGCTGACTAAGATTTGAGTGTTTTGAAATGTCAGAAAATGTGCCATCACCATTATTCACATTAAAGGTCATTGCCCCAGAGGGATCAATGGTAGATGTCACAACATCGAGCAGCCGATCGCCATTGAAATCATCAACAATGCAACCACCACAAAGGTTAAATTCATCAAGACCAAGCCTCGGCGCAACATCTGGGAAGCGTTCAATCTGATGTTCAGAATCATAGGTATCAACTGGAATCTGCTGGCGACTGGGGATGCCCTTGGACTGTTCACCGAGGGCCATGCTTGCAATATTCAAAAGCCATCGAGAACGAAGATTCTCTGGATCCTGCTCGAGGTGGTCAAGGTAAGCCGCCTTCGCTTGAGCCGCTGGCTCATCAACGCTATGCACACCTCCAGCTGCCAATGGAAAAAGACAGCAGTCGGCATTATGGCGATTCACACAGTTTTCAACCTCCGCAAGCCGAAGGTAAGCCAAGCCACGAAGCTGATGCAGCTGGGGGTTGTCTTGCAGAAACTTGGGATTGTCCTCAAACTTTTCAAAGAGTGCATCAACTTCTTCGATTGCAGCTTCAACCTGGCCATCTTGGAGCAGCTGTAGAATGAGTTGGCGAGTCAAAACGGAATACTGAGCGAGATTACCTTTGATGGCATCCCGGTTTTCTCTGATCCTAATTACTGCGCCACGTTCAAAAAATCCACCTTCCGCGGTGTAGAGTTCTTGGGCAATGGCCTCAAATTCTCTTCGATTCGCTGCCGATAAATTTTCAGTACCGGAAATCATATCGGAATCAGTATGTGGCGATCTGACGGTGTTCTTTGACAGCTGATCTTCAGTACATCCAGTCAAGATCAAAAACATCCCCCCCAGCAACAAGGCTGGTCGACTTTTGGGTAATCTCATTCGTTCTCATCTCTACTAACACCTGATGCGACGCGTTCGCGACAGGATTACACTGAAGATCGCTTTGCGATTTGAAATCGCAGAAGGAAGCCTGAGCACATACTCCAACTCACCGACCACCCAATACGCAGTCAGGCCCTGTGAGATCTTCTAAAATGATGAGAACCGCAGATATAACTAAAAATAAACCTTATTTGTGGCCGACAGTGGATGTACTAGACATCTTCAAGGCAACCCGACGTAGAATCACTCCCACCCATGAATATCGGCAACTATGTTTCAGTCGTTTCAGGCCAAAAGGGCTTTGAAAACAACGTCTCCGGACACATCCAGATTCCGTTGCATGCCATGAGCCTTCTTAAAGATGCGGGGCACCAGGTGCATCTGGTCACCAATGAGTTTGGCCCAGAGCGATCACTTCCAAATTGCATGCCTGACGATATCCCAATCCACTATGTCATCGATGCTCGACGGCGAGGTGGCATTCTTGAACGCACTGGTGAGCAATCAAGGGGCGTGAGGCCGGGCCAGTTTCTCAAGCAATTACGACAAATGAAAGCAATTGCCAAGAGAGAGAAGTTTGATGTCTTCCACTTCTTTGGCTTCAATCGCACCGGCCACCTGGCAGGAATCCTACGATTGAGCGGTATGAAGTGCCCAACCGTCATGACCACTTTTAAAGCGATTTTCCCCGAACGAATGGCACCAGTCACCCGCTTTTTATGGCGACGAGTCGATGTGATTGCAACGGCCACCGACTATGTTCAAGAGCAATATCGCCAAAATGGAATAACCACTCAGATTCTAAGACACGGCCTGGTTCGCGACATTACTGCCGAACTGGGTGATGAAGTAATAAGCGACAAGCACCGCGTCTTATTTTGGCGTGATCCTTCAGTTGATAATGGCGCGGATGTGGTGATGGATGTCTACGATGTCCTGGCGCCAAAATATCCGAAGATCAGTTTCGATTTGGCTGTACGCCCTCACTGGAAAGAGATACCCAATCTCGAGGAGCGCGCATCAAAGCACAAAAATGTTCATGTGTATCGCTTCCCATACGAAGATGGAATCACCTTACCCAAGCTCATGCTCGAGTCTTTGTGTGTCTTAATGCCAATACGCAATATGAGCATTGATCCCCAACTCGTCATTGCAGAAAGCTTGGCCGCAGGCGTACCGGTCATCGCAACAGACAAAAATGGGAATGGTGAAATGATTACACCAGGTCGAAGTGGATACCTTATTGCCGAAGGTAATGTGAAGGCCGGAATAGAAGCGCTTGATTCTATTTTGTCGAATCATGAAAATGCACTCGCCATGGGGCATCATGCAAAGCAAGATATCTCAGAACGATTTAACTGGAACACCTATGTCGATGAAGTCGTCAAGATGTACCAAGGTGTTCTGTAGTCAATTGCTTTTCTATAAACGCAGCTTCAAAAGTACTTTAGTCATATCCCCTTGCGAGTGTCATTGCCTCAGACACCGGAATAAATACCACCATCCCGGACGGCAAACAAACTGCTGAAGTGAAGAATCAACCGGATGAAAAATGAAACATACACCCTCGAAGTACCGGTCGATCATCCGACCACTGCAGAGGCTGTTGCCTCTTTTGTGACACGCGTGGAAGTCTGTACGCAACTGGATCAACACGGCTTTACACCGTCAACAGAACTCGTGGAATCTATTTGTAAAAGTCTGGCAGGCCGCTGCAGCTGCACCGTCTTGATTCGTCCAGATGATTCCGACAGCATGTGTGTGTCTATTTCTGCAATGGAGTCTGCGCAACGTGCCATTACCCAGCTCGCAGATGCAGGTGCGGATGCCGCGGCATTTGGTTTTCTTGATCAGCACAATCAACTTGATCATTTATCAAATGCAAAACTAGCGAACGTCTGCCGTGACCATGGCATCGAACCATGTTTACACCGTGCATTCGATTTTCATGATCGTCTTGAGGATGCTGTTGAGATAGCGGCTGACATTGGCATCATCCGCGTGCTTAGTGCCGGCACATCATCACTTGATCAGGCAATCTCTCCTCTTGATGTTCGCACTGAGCGTCTCAAGCAGATCGTGTTTGCCACCGGGCAGCGATTTCAAGTCATCGCTGCTGGTGGTGTTCGTGGGCACAATGCACTCCAATTTCTTGCTTGTACGCCACACCTTCATGCATCGTGTAGAACCAAACAGAAACTGAGCCCAGATGAATTGTTTGAGTTGCTTCGTGTTTTCAACGATCGTGGACCATAAGTGTTTCACGCCCCGGGTTAAGAGGCCTTTGTGATACACACAAAATCGTTAAACTCTTTGTATTCCATCTCGACCCACTGAGAAGGCAACAGACGCACATCATGGCCCTCAGCAGCCATCGCCTTCATCACTGGCTCTACGTACGCCTGCCGTCGTGGAGGTTTATTGACAGACCAAGTCGGAAAAATTCGCACTTGATGGCTGACACGCACAAGCTCGCGTACAGCAGCGATATGAAAATCTAAATCAAATTCATCATGGCTCATCAGGCCACCTTGTTCCACGCTGGAATAAACGAACAAGAGATGACCGCTTAACGAAAGGTCAAAAGCATTATCTTCAAAAGGCAGCGATGGCAGTGTGCCAGTGATGAACCGCTCCGGATATAACCTAAAGGCTTTGATAAATAACTGGAGCGCTTTAAGCTTAAGTTTTTCATATGCATCGGCTTGCTTTTGATCCGCCGCAAGTTTCGGATCCTGCTGGAAACTGATCATTGTCTCGGATATTTCCTTCAACCCCAATGCCTCTAATTTTTCGGGCGTTTGGCTGTAATTAGGATCGACAGCGACAATGTCCAAACCACGAGTGGCCCCCTCGATGACCATTGCGTCTGGGCCTCCTGGGCAGTCGAGGATGCGCTTGCCGCGCATCTCCTCTTCAGTAAGGCCGTACATACCCGTAGACTCCTCCCAGGTGCGGCCAAAAAACACAGTATGATCGAGGCTAAAAGGCATTGGCAATAGCATACAGAGCTTGGCACAAATTTATCCGATACGTGACCATCAAACGCGGATGCGACCGTGCACGAATCAGCTACCCTTCACACAATGCTCGTAATCATCGTATTAACCATGGCGATCTTTCTCTTAGCCACCCTTTATAGTTCGGTCGGCCATGCAGGCGCCTCCGGCTACCTGGCGGCCATGGCACTCATTACACAAATGCCACAGGAAGAAATGAAGGGCATTGCCCTGACCTTAAACATCTTTGTGGGCTGCATCGGCACTTGGCGTTTTGCTCGTGCTGGTCACTTCCATTGGCCTACCTTGTGGCCGTTTGCTGTCATCGCCGTACCACTGGCTTTTGTAGGCGGACTCTGGCAACTCCCTGATGCTGTCTTTCAGCCGCTCATCGGTGCGGTCCTTCTCTTTGCAGCCATCATGCTCCTTATTCGTGGCAATCGCCGTGAAGACAATCAGAATAAACCACGCATGCCACATCTATCGGTCGCCTTAACAACTGGTGGCATACTGGGGTTGATGGCGGGATTGACGGGCACTGGAGGTGGCATCTTTCTCTCGCCACTCTTGATTATCTGTGGGTGGGCAGGCCCAAAACGAACTGCGGCCATTTCGATTGTTTTTGTATTAGTCAACTCACTTGCTGGTCTTGGTGGCGTCAT